>CAMKEM010000032.1 GCA_946411565.1 uncultured Prevotellaceae bacterium
AACCAGGAAAGGCAGGACCAGAATCTGCAGTGTTACCATTACACCATATCCCAATGCTCATTTGCAATGTTTGAAACCCTTGTTCCTTGATTGCGAGTGCAAAGGTACGAACTTTTTCTGTATCTTGCAAGAAAATCGAGAAAAATTTTCAAAAAAAATCGCATTTTTGGCATTTTGCGCGAAAAACTAATAAAAAAATGCAAATTTTGGGAGTTTTGAGGGGAAATTTCAAGAATAATGACTACCTTTGTACTCGCAAAATAAAAGACCCTCTCTCCGCTCCCCCCTGCATAGGGGGAGGGGTGTGGTTCCGTAAGGGACATTGCATGATAAGGAAGAGAGGTATAGTCACATATTTATATAATAATAAAGAAAATTTATAGTGGATTCAATAAAGGAATTGGTAAATGTAGCCGTTAAGGGCATACAGGAAAAGAAGGGTAAGGGTATCAGAATAATTGACCTCCGTGGTATCGATGGTGCTATCTGTCAGTATTTCATCGTGTGCGAGGGACAGAATCCTCAGCAGGTAAGTGCTATTGCCGACTCTGTAGAGGATATGGTACGCATAGAACTCAAGGATAAGCCTACCCACGTCGTAGGTACAGAGAATGCACTCTGGATAGCTATGGATTATGTGGATGTTATGGTGCATATCTTTATGCCTGAAGCCCGCGACTTCTATAATCTTGAGAATCTCTGGGAGGATGCCCCTTCAGAGGATATTCCAGATTTTGACTAAGGATTGGTGTTAGGAAGAACAACCAACATAGATTGCAAGCAATGCCTTGTGAAACTTAAAACCTGAAATCAACAATGCAAAAGCAGAATTTTTCTAATAACGATAATAAGCCTAAGATGCCTAAGTTCAATATGAACTGGATCTATGTGATGATTCTGATTGCTCTGTGTGTGACTTTCTTCACCGACGGAGGCAGTTCATTGCTGAGTGGCTCAAGTGCCAACAAGGTGTCGTATAGCACCTTCAAGGCGTATGTAGATAGAGGTTATGCCAATAAGGTGGTAATCAATAAGCCTGAGAACTACCTGCGTATGTACGTATATGGAAGGAACGTGCGCGATGTGTTCAAGAAATCTACCAAGGAAGTGGGACAGAATCCTTACGTTGAGGTAGAGATAGGTAGTGTTGATCAGGTAGAGGACTTCCTCAATGCAAAGCAGACCGAGGGCAAGTTCAAGGGCGATGTAGCTTACGACAACGAGAAGGCTGGTGGCATCGTTAGCTTCCTTCTCAACATAGCTCCACTGGCATTCTTCATATTCATCTGGCTCTTCTTCATGGGAAGAATGGGTGGCGGTGGAGGCATCGGTGGCGGTGTGTTCAGCGTAGGTAAGTCAAAGGCTCGTGTCTATGGCAAGGAAAATAGTGTTGGCGTTACATTCAAGGATGTAGCCGGACAGATAGGCGCTAAGCAGGAGGTGCAGGAGATTGTTGAGTTCCTGAAGAATCCTGCAAAATACACAGATCTTGGTGGTAAGATTCCGAAGGGAGCCTTGCTTGTAGGCCCTCCGGGAACTGGTAAGACCTTGCTTGCGAAGGCTGTTGCAGGTGAGGCTGGCGTTCCGTTCTTCTCAATGTCGGGTAGTGACTTCGTTGAGATGTTCGTGGGAGTTGGTGCTTCACGTGTTCGTGACACATTCCGTCAGGCAAAGGAGAAGAGCCCTTGTATCATCTTCATCGATGAGATTGATGCCGTTGGTCGTGCACGTTCAAAGAACCCTTCAATGGGGGGTAATGACGAGCGTGAGAATACTCTTAATGCACTTCTCACCGAGATGGACGGCTTCGGTACTAACTCTGGTGTCATCATTCTTGCTGCTACCAACCGTGTGGATATGCTCGATAAGGCTCTGCTTCGTGCAGGTCGTTTCGATCGTCAGATTCATGTTGACCTTCCTGACCTTACAGAGCGTAAGGAGATATTCCAAGTGCATCTGAAGCCTATCAAGGTAGAGGAGACTCTTGATATTGATATGCTTGCACGTCAGACTCCGGGCTTCTCTGGTGCTGATATTGCTAACGTATGTAATGAGGCTGCTTTGATTGCAGCTCGTCACGATTCAAAGGTGGTTAGCCGTCAGGATTTCCTTGATGCCGTTGATAGAATCATCGGTGGTTTGGAGAAGAAGACAAAGGTGATGACCGCTGCAGAGAAGCGTGCTATTGCGCTTCATGAGGCTGGTCATGCTACAATCTCTTGGTTCACAGAGTTTGCTAACCCATTGGTTAAGGTCAGCATCGTACCACGTGGTAATGCTCTTGGTGCAGCTTGGTATATGCCAGAGGAGCGTCAGCTTAACACAAAGGAGCAGATGCTCGACGAGATGTGTAGCTTGCTTGGTGGTCGTGCTGCTGAGGAGTTGTTCACAGGTCATATTTCTTCTGGAGCTATGAATGACCTTGAGCGTGCAACAAAGAGTGCGTATGGTATGATTGCGTATGCAGGTATGAGCGATAAGTTGCCTAATATCTGCTACTACAATAACAATGAATATAGTTTCCAACGTCCTTATTCTGAGGCTACTGCTCAGATGATTGACGAGGAGGTGCTGAAGATGATTAATGAGCAGTATGCCCGTGCAAAGGCTATTCTTACAGAGCATAAGGAAGGTCATAACGAGCTTGCTCAGATGCTTATCGACAAGGAGGTGATCTTCGCAGAGGATGTGGAGCGTATCTTCGGTAAGCGTCCTTGGACTTCACGCGCTCAGGAGATTATTCAGGCTAATGATGAGCAGAAAGCCAAGTTTGAGGCTGAGGCAGAGGAGTGGGAGAGACGTACTAAGGGTACTGTAGGTTCTGCTTCTGATTCTGCTGATGCTAATGCAAATGGAGGTGAGACTCATGAATAATTTTGTCGTTAGGACTATCACGGGCGTTCTGTTCGTGGCTGTTGTTGTGACTTGCTTTCTCAAACCTATTGCAATGGTCGGTTTCTTCGCCCTTGTAACAGGCTTGTCTATTTGGGAGTTCACAGGACTTGTAAATCAGCGTGACAACGTTAAGGTGAATCGCTTTATCTCTACAGTAGCCGGTGTGTATCTTTTCCTTGCCTTTGCAGGATGGTGCATGCAGGTGGTTCCTTCAGCAGCTTTCGTTCCTTATCTCATCACGGTGGTGTATCTCTTCATCAGCGAACTCTATCAGAAGAATGAGGATGCCATAAACGATTGGGCTTACACTATGCTCTCTCAGATGTATGTGGCTCTGCCTTTCGCTTGCATCAATATGCTTGCTTTCCGCTATGATGGGGGTGATACAAAATACGGTCTCTTGTTGCCTTTGAGCATCTTCGTGTTCCTGTGGTGCAACGATACTGGTGCTTACCTCTCTGGTTCACTTTTTGGCAAGCATAAGCTGTTCCCAAGAATATCTCCTGCAAAGTCATGGGAGGGTAGCATTGGTGGTGGAATCCTCGTGTGTCTGGTTGCGTGGCTGATGTCTTACGTTGATCATAACAACGTGCTTGAGAGCTTCGGGGCAATTCCTACAGGATTGAGCACTCTGCAATGGATTGGCATGGGCTTGGTGGTTGTCTTCTTTGGAACATGGGGCGACCTCGTAGAGAGCCTTTTCAAGCGTACTCTCGGTGTAAAGGATAGCGGAAACATCCTCCCAGGTCATGGTGGTATGCTTGATCGTTTCGACTCTTCCCTGATGGCTATCCCAGCCGTTGTGGTGTATGTGATGAGCGTGACGATGTAGTAAAATAGTAAATAGTACATTGTAAATAGTAAATAACTTGGCCTTGTAGCTTAGCTGAATAGAGCGTCAGATTCCGGTTCTGAAGGTCATGGGTTTGAATCCCATCAAGGTCACTGTTAGCTTGCTGAGTATATGTGAGTGTTGCTCATGTATGCTCAGCATTTTTTTGTCAGTTTAGTATCGAAGATGCGTTTTGGTTTAATCCTCGAACTTCCTTTCTAATAAAATAAAAACTCCCAGCACTTAGGTGCTGGGAGGGAGATACATGAACACAAGGTACGAAATGAAAATGTACGATGTTCATCTGTTTATGGTGCGTTTTTCTTAATAAAAATCCGATTAATTTGGTAAGGTGAATGTTACAGGTACGCTGTACTTGGTGTTTACTCTTTCACCATGATGGCGACCTGGAATCCACTTAGGCATAGAAGAGATAACGCGTTTTGCCTCTGCATCGAGAAGTGGATCGGATGAACGTGTGATTTCTACGTCTGTTACCTTACCCTCGTTTGTGATTACGAACTGACAGGTTACACGTCCCTGAATCCTGTTCTGTGCTGCGAGTGGTGGATATTGTACCTGATTGTAGAGGTAGTTGGCGAGAGCGAGAGTTCCACCTGGGAATTCAGGCATTTCATCTACTACTTCGTATATTCTCTTTGAATTGTCAGCTTCTGTTGCAGCAATCTGTTTAATCTGATTTGCAATGTCACCATACTTAACCATGAAGAGACCGTGATTCTTGCTCTTTTGCTTTGAACCGCCAATCTGCTGTACAATATAGTCTTCTGCAGAGAGACCGCCTGTAGTGCTCTGTTCTGCTGCTGAAAGGATGTCGAATGTGCTAACGTTGAAGGTTACAGGAGCGTACTGCTTGTGGATGTCTTCTACACGAATCTGGATAGAAGGTTGCTTTGTCTTGAGCACACCGAGGAGCTGCTTGTAGTAATTCTTTGCCATACAAGCCTCGATGAAAGCCTCAATCCATTCGTTGCGTGCCACCATACCATTAGTAGCCGTGAGTTTCTGGTATGAATCGCTTGTGGTGAGCATTGTGCAGTGGAGCACGTTCTTGCTGTTAAGGCGGGCATAGGATATGCCTACGCTGTCGTGAGGGATGTAAACCTGCTCCAAAAGACTCTTGAGGGCGCGGTCAACGAGTGATGTGGAGAGGAATGTCCTAAAGTCGGAAGTCACGTCGCCATTGTTGATGGTGAGGGAGTTCATGATTTCCGCAAAGTTAAGTGTGAATGTATAATAAGGTACATTCTGGTGTGGGTTCATTACGAACACGTCCCATGTAAGCTTTGAATCCTCAAGAGCCTTTAAGAACTTAGGATTTTCGTGAACCTCTTTTGTGAGGTGGTATAGTCCGAAATGGAAGTTAACATATCGGTTCTCCTGTGCATCGGTCTTGAACTTGCCTTCGGTAAGCTCTGGGAAGAGTGGGGTGAATGTTCCTTCCTCCTTATTGAATATAACTTTGACACGATCTTGATCAATTTGCATATTGGCGAGTGTCACCTTGATGATTGAATTGTAGGTGCCGAAATGTTGTTTAAGCCTGTCTATGTACGCGCTGATACATTCACGTGCCTCATCCTGTGACATTTCGTATGCCATAGTAGGTAGAGAAAATAGCATTACAGCTATCAGAAGTAGGGTGTTTTTTAATGATTTCATATGGAATAAGTGTTAAAAGGTTTTTTAATTCTTGTTATTTACATGGAGTTATAAGGTCTTCTCGTTTTATGGAGTTTTAGCCTTTAGTTGCAATAGCCATATTGGGGCTATGACGTTGACTTTTGGCCTTCTAAACCATTAAGCCGAACTTCTGTTGCAAAGTTAGCAAAAAATTTTGAAGAAACAAATTTTTTTTGTGAAATTTTGTATTGTAACGATGTTTTTATAGTAAATGTGTTCGATTTTGTGATCGATAATACGTTTTCTGTGTATTTTTTACAAATATTTTCGCTCAAGTTCAAAGAAAGATGAGTTTTGAGGGCTAAAAAACTTGCAATTTACATTTTCCAAATAGGATAAAAGCCCCTCTTGATAGGACTATTTGTACAAAAATGTGAAAGAAATATAGGAAATATAGGATAATGTGATTATATGTAAGTGAAATGTAGTAATTTTGCATGTAGAAAGGTTATAAATTTATAATTGAGATGAAACTTAGTCTTGATAGAATAGCAATAATGTCTTCTGCTGGGGATGTGACCTATAGGGAGATGTTGCAACATGTAAGTGTGTTTGGGAGTTATACAAAGGAACTTAATCCAAAGAAAACCATTATATTCAGCGAAAACAGAATTGGCTGGGTTTATGCATTCTTTTCTGTTTGGCAGAATAGGAGTATAGCCGTGCCTGTTGATGCTACGGCTACTGTTTCTGACCTTGAGTACATTGTAAGGGATTGTACTCCTGAGTGTATGTGGGTGTCAGAGGCTTGTGAGAAGGTGGCAAGGGAGGTCGTTTCCCATTTGGATTTCGAGGTGAAAGTCTTCATAATCAATGAGGTTGAGAAGGAAAATGCCAATGGTGCTGAGGTTGTTACTTCTACCATTGACCAGACAAGTTATGAGGATAACGACATTGCACTTATCATCTATACCTCTGGTACAACAGGAACACCAAAGGGTGTTATGCTGACCTATAAGAACCTATGGGCAAACAAGGCTGGTGTATGTGATGAGGTTAATGTGTTCAATGGTAAGAGAAGAACATTGATGCTGCTTCCTGTTCACCATGTGTTGCCATTGATGGGTACTGTCATTATCCCTATCTTGCAGGGTGATGGAATAATCATCTGTGAAACATTGCAGGGACCTGACATTATGGAGGCATTATGCAGAGGTAAGGTTGGAATCTTCGTTGGTGTGCCTCGCCTTTGGCAGATGCTGTATTCTGGCATTATGAAGAAGATAAATGCCAGTTTCGTGGCTCGTACATTGTTCAAGATATGCAAGAAGGCAAAGAGTCCTAAGCTCTCAAGGATTGTCTTCTCTTCTGTTCATAAGAAGATGGGTGGACATCTGGATTACTGCGTATGTGGTGGTGCAGCCCTTGACAAGGAGATTGGAGAGGGACTTACTGCTCTGGGCATTAATCTGCTTGAGGGCTATGGCATGACGGAGATGGCTCCTATCATCGCATTCACACGTCCGGGAGATTATATCTGCGGTTGTGCAGGATTGCCTTTGCCTTCCGTTGAGTGTAAGATTGTGAATGGCGAGCTTTGTTGTAAAGGTAATAACCTTATGAAAGGCTATTACAACCGTCCTGAGGAAACTGCTCAGGTTATAGATACTGACGGATATCTTCATACGGGTGACCTTGCCTATCTGGACGAGAAGGGTAGGGTATATCTCACGGGCAGAACAAAGGAAATAATCGTTCTCTCTAATGGTAAGAACGTACAGCCTAATGAGATTGAATATAAGCTGGAGAAGTTTGAGAACCGTGTGAAGGAGGCAGCCGTTATTCAGAATGGTGACATGCTGATGGGCATTATCGTACCTAATGAGGTATGGGCAAGAAATCTTTCGGATGAGGAAGTTGAGATTGCCTTGAAGAAGGAGGTCGTTGAGCCTTATAACCTCACGGTTACTAACTATAAGAAGCTGATGAGCATCTTCGTGTATAGAGGTGATCTTCCAAGAACAAAGCTCGACAAACTTCAGCGCTTCAAGCTCAAGGATATTATCAAGAGTAAAGGAGAAGGTGTAAAGAATAAGGTTGAGAGTGCAGAGGAGATGACCAATGAGATGCGCATTCTCAAGGAGTATATTGAGTCTGAGAAGAATGTGGTTGTTCATGCGGATGATCATCTTGAGACCGACCTAGCCTTTGACTCTCTTGATAAGGTAGGTTTGCAGGGATTCATTGAGCAGACTTTCGGTGTGGATATTCAGCCAGAGATGATGACAACGCTCAGGTCGGTTGCTGAGAAGGTGGAGAGTGGCAAGACTCATATCGACGTGAACAAGATGGATTGGCATGAGATGCTTCTTGCAAATAACTCTTCGCTCGAATTGCCTTCTACCTCGCTTTTCTATCCTCTTCACTCTAAGATGTTCAAGGTATTCCTTAAGCTGAACAACCGATTGAAGATTGTTGGTGAGAATAATGTTCCGAAGAAAGGACCATTTATCATTGCACCTAATCATCAGAGCTTTATTGATGGTGCTATCGTGGTTTCTGGATTGAGCTGTAAGACATTGAAGAATACGTATTTCTATGCAACAGAGGAGCATGTAAAGCATCCTTTGTTGAAGGCTATGGCTAAGAGGAATAATGTTATCCTGATGGAGAAGCGTAATCTGAAGAATTCCATTCTGAAGCTTTCGGAGGTTCTGAAGCAGGGTAAGAATGTTATCATCTTCCCAGAGGGCTCACGTTCATTTGATGGTGATATGGTGCCTTTCAAGAAGACTTTCGCTATTCTTAGTAAGGAACTGAACGTGCCTGTGGTACCTGTTTGTATTCGTGGTGCGTATGGTGTGCTTCCAAGAGGTTCAAGGTGGATTAAGTCAAAGAAGATAGAGGTTGAATATCTTCCACCTGTAATGCCTAAGGATGGAGATACTTACGAGAGTGTTTCGGATAAGGTTAGGGATGGTATTCAAAAGGTGCTGAAAAACTAAAGCCTAACTAAGCTTTTTCTCCCTAAGGTCGAAGGGTCTAACGACAAATCTCACAAAAGGAAGGGGGTAGATAGTAATGCCGCTTATGGAATTGTTCATAACGAACTATCCATAAGCGGCATTTATGTATTTATTCTTTAGCCGAAAATACTATAACACATCCTTCCCTTTGGGAAGGCTTGGTTAGGCTACTTAAAGTAACGCTTATACAATCCCATGAAGCCTGCAGCATGACGAGCCTCGTCCTTTGCCATTTCGTGAACTGTATCGTGGATAGCGTCAAGACCTGCAGCCTTAGCATTCTTTGCGATGCGGAACTTATCCTCACAAGCACCCTTCTCAGCTGCAATACGAGCCTCAAGGTTTGACTTTGTATCAGAGAGAACATCACCGAGGAGCTCAGCAAACTTAGCTGCGTGCTCAGCCTCTTCCCAAGCATAACGCTTGAAAGCCTCTGCAACTTCTGGATAGCCCTCACGATCAGCCTGACGAGCCATTGCGAGATACATTCCAACCTCACCACACTCGCCATTGTAATGGCAGTTGAGGTCCTTAATCATTTCCTCGTCAGAACCTGGGAGCTTACCGTCACCGAGCTTGTGAACTGTTGCAAACTCAGGAACGTCATCAACAGCCATCTCATTGAACTTTGATGCAGGTGCTTTACAGATTGGGCACTTCTCTGGTGCTTCAGTACCTTCGTGAACATAACCACATACGGTACAAATGAACTTCTTTTTCATAATGTTTTTGTTTTTTGATTTGGGATAAGTATTAATTACTGATTACCTGCATTCCCCACTATGTTCTGTCTCCTTCCCTTTCGGATGGGGTGGGGGAGGCTTTAATCATCTATTGTTGTTGTGCTACAATCAGGACACAGTCCTTTGTAGTATAGTTGTGCCTCGTCAATCATAAATCCATCAGCTTCCTTTCTTGTTGGGAGCGTTGGCATTGCGAGGTTCATGAGGTCGAATACATGTCCGCATTTGCGACAGATGAAGTGAGAGTGAGGATGGGTGTCACCATCGTAGCATACTCGATGCTCGTCTATTGTTATCATCTGCGCTGCAGAGTGCTCAGAGAACATACGGAGAGTGTTATACACCGTTGTGCGACTGAGAGTTGGGAAATTAGCTATTAATCCATTATATACATCCTCTATTGTAGGGTGAACGCGATGTTCAAGAATGTATTGCATAATGGCTATCCTTTGAAGCGTTGGCTTAATCCCGTGGGACGTAAGAACTGTTGAAGCTTCTTTTGCCTGCATATTTTTTTGAAATGTTTAGGTTGGTTACTATTTGCGTGCAAAGATAAAGAAAAAAAATGAAACGATTACATAAAACTTGTAATAATTTCATTTTTTAACTAACATTAAGAAATGTCGCGATATTTTGCCATTCGTCCTTAGATATGCGTTCGTTCATCCTTCGCTATGCCTCCGTTCTGCCTCCGTTCTGGCTTCGCTTCAGAACGAAGAAAAAGCGGAGGAAGGGCAAAGGCACTACGAAAGCATTACGAAATTATTGTGAAAGTATGGAATAATGCTTATTTCTCCAGTTTTTTCAATAGTTCGATGTTCTTGAGGAACTGTTCCTTGCCAACACCGTATTCCTTGTTTATCTTTAGCACATTACCATTGCGGTCAAGAGCTTCATAGTGAGGGATGCCAGAGAACTTGAAAAGTTCCTTAAGTTTATTGTATTCGTCTTGAGGAATACGATAAACTTCCGCTCCGTTCAGATTCTCTGATACGTATTCGTCAAAGTCCTTCTTGGGAGAATCCTTATCGCCTGTTATGAAGATAAACTCAAAGTCAGGGTTATTTCGCAATTCCTCTCGCCATGCCTTGCTTTTCTCAATACCGTCACGGCAAGGACCGCAATATGTAGCCCAGAAGTCGATGTAAACGTATTTACCCTTGTATTTGTCGGTTATTTTTCTAAGGATAGTGGTAGCCTCACACTCAGGAAGGGTATATGACATTTGTTTGTTGTTGAGACCATAGTTTACATATTCATCAAGTAAAGACTCAAACATTGGATTGTTGAGGACAGCCTTGATGTTTTTTGTTCTTCGCTTGATGCTTTCTATTCTTTCGTTTACCATTATATCCACGGAATCTGATGGATAGCGGTTTATGAAATCACTCTTGAAAGTTATGAAATCATAGTCGCCGCCCCTTGATTTTCGATAGAACTCATTGAGGTACTGAATCTTCATTGGTAATGACACTTCATTTCCACCAAAGATTACCTTGTCTATACACATCTGTACGCTATCTACAATTGAATCCTTATAGAAAATGTATCTTCTTCCGTCTTTTGTATCTTTATAATAGCCAGTTCCTTGATTATATACAGGACCATGTTTGAGAAGATGTGTAACTGGTTGGTACATTGGCATACTTAATGCTAAAATGTCATTATGACGAATCATACGCATGAAAGAATAGTTTTCTAGTTTTATGACATCTTTGAGAGAGTCGGGTAATTCATCCATTCCAGACATTCGTACTTTGTTATTAGCCATGTAATAATAACTGATATAAAAAGCATACTCCATCTGTATGTTAATTTTCTCCATAATATACTCGATGTCATTATAGTGAAAACGGTCTGCAAGGTAGTCGTGGTTGGCAGCAGCTTTTTCATACATGTCTTCTATTAATCTTGCGTAATTCTTGAAACGTAGTTGATTAGCTTTTTCTATTAATTTATAGAATTTTTTTTCTGTGTTGTAGAAAGGTATCCTTGATGTGATTGAAGAATATTCCGATGGATTGCCAGAAGAATCTTTAACGGTTGCTTCACCATTCTGATTTATAGTAAAGTTTAGTGTCTGTCCTGGCTTGATAAGGAACATAATGATGTTATGCCTATTATCATCGTTTAGACCGTTAAGAATTGGGAAGTGCAGAATAAACTTGCGCTCAAAAGTGCCGTCCTCATTGATGTCTATGCTGATAGGCTCATCCTCACCTGTAAAAACATTGTCTTTGATGATGTTTAGTGTGTTATATCCGAGAGAACGAGAGTAGCCCTCAATCTTTCCCTTGATGCACGCGGTATCAGTACGGAAGAAGTCTTTTCTGAAAGCTTCTACCTTTTCTTCATTCAGTTTATAAGGTTTGATTTTTACGGGTGTCTTTGCATCTGAGATTCCAAAAGTCCAGTCGCTATTCTTGGTAAATCCCTCAAGCATATCAAAGAAAGTGGTATTGAGAGGCATCGGTTCAAAGACAAGAGTCATTGAAGCCACACCTTTTTCATCAACAGGGATAGGACTGTTTGGCTTGAATTCCTTGATGAACTTCAGTTTGTAGTTCTTGCCTTCTTCTCCGTATAGGTGTATGCTACTTCCGATATATATTTCAGGATTTGTTATTGATGCCTTTACGATAGTAGCCGTGTCGTGGAACTCAACGGAATTGAGTTGCAAGCGGTCGATACTTGTAGAAAGGTAGATTGGCTTTTCCCAGATAACGGGTTTATTCGCTGCAGAAACGCTTAACGTACAGAGGGCGAAGAGAAGTGAAAGGATTGTTTTTGTCATGTTTGTAATTAATGTTTTTAGTTTTATTTCGTCTAAGTTAATAGATTCTGTTGCAAAGGTACGCATAAATTACGAATATGCAAATGTTTTCATGGGAAAAATGGAAAAAATTACTAATTATCCGCTTCCTATTAATTCCTAAGCAAGTCCTATGCAGTTCCCTTGCAAATCCCTACCAAATCCCATTTTTCTCCCATTCTTAGGAATGGACTTGAATGCGAACCTGAAGCGAAGGCAGAACAAGGGGATAGTGTCTGCATCTCAATCTCGTCATGAACACGCAAAAAATGACAGATAGTCTCAATAATCTTGTTCTGCAAGTCCTTTTTCTACACCTGATGCCTCGATATGGTGGGTTATTTAGCCGTGGAGCTCGTTTACCTTCATGCCTTGTAGGAGAGAGGTAAATGCAGAAAATGTCATCTGAGTGATAGTTTCACGCATATTAGGCGACAAAAGTTGGATGATTTATGTGATTTTTCCGATGTTTGTCAGCCAAAATGCGGTAATATTTGGAAGATTGAATCTCATCAAAATTTAATTAAGTGTTCGATATTTAGTCTTTTAGAGAAGATTTTGAAGAAAAGCTCGGTAATAAGATTATTTTAACGTGAGTTCGATGAATTGCTAATTACCAATATTGTTCATCTTGTTTTTCATAGCCATAAAAAACGAATTACAAATTATGAATTACTATTGGTTGTTAGGTAATTCGTAATTTGTAATTCGTAATTATCATTAAGTGATTATTCTACTTTCGCACCTGCAAACTTCACATACTTGATTTTCTTACCAGAGGTAATCTTTGGCTCTTTCCATTCACCATCAAGCACGCAGATTGTTGATTTTGCATAGATAGGCACATTGTTGATGGCTGCCTGAAGTGTGAGGTAGTTGCCAAAGCCCTTAGCTGATACGATGAAGTCGTAGTGACGAACGTATGGCTTGAGTTCTGGACAAGCCTCTGCCATTGCATCAACAAGAAGCTCAGCTACACGATGTGCACCATATTCGGTGTAGTGTGTGTTGTCCTTGCTTTTCTTGTCTGCACTTACCATGTGCAGGAGCTTTGAGTTATCAGGACCGAGACGACTTTCGAGGTCGGCTGTAATACCTGTTGCATCAACGAAAGGTACACGAAGTTCACGAGCAACATACTTAGGTGTAACGGCGTAAGCTCCGTGAGTGTCCTTTAGCTGTTCGCTATCCCTCTTATCTGGTACGTCATCGTCTGATGCTCCCTTCTTTGCACGAGCTGCATTAACTGCTTCGCGGTCAACTCTCTTGGTGAATTCACGGCGTACTACAGGATTCATCACGATTGGGGTTGCACCCTTACTGAGAGCTCCACGACAGAACATGCGGATGTTGTCATCGTAGGTGAGACCTGCAATGGTGTGCTTCTTGTCGCCAACCTTGCCTTTCTCATCGTTGTGTCCGAACTGTATTACGAGATAGTCGCCAGGCTTGATGTCTTCAAGAACTTTCTGCCAATGGCCTTCGTCAATGAAGGTCTTTGAAGAACGACCGTTGAGTGCGCGATTGTCAATATACACTTCTTCGGCAAAGAAACCTTGGAGTGCCATTCCCCATCCACGTTCACGACCTTCCTTCTCAATGTCCTTGTTTGCCATTGTGGAGTCGCCAATGAGATAGATGGTGAACGCCTTGTCGGATGAGGTCATCGTTACAAGTGTAATGATGCTCAGGGCGATGATTGTGATGAATTTACGCATAGCAATAAATTAACAATTAATAATTAACAATTAAAAATTAACATGCCTTTCGCACTCTGGCTCCCCCCCTTGGGGGAAGGGCAGGGGAGAGACGATTGGCCTTTATGTTATGCAATAGTTGCAATTAGCTGTTCTGGTGTGACGAGCATCTGCTCGCCTGTGATCATATTCTTGAGGGTTACTTTTCCCTCTGCAATCTCATTGTCACCTGCAAGGGCAACGTATGGGATTTGCTTTGCATTGGCATAGCTCATCTGCTTCTTCATCTTCACAGAATCAGGATAGATTTCCGTGCGTATGCCTTGTGTACGTGCCTTATTGGCTATTGGAAGACAATAGGCAGTTTCTTTTTCTCCAAAGTTGATGAAAAGGAGCTGTGTGGCTGTCATCGCATCCTTTGGATATAGGTCGAGTTGGTTGAGGACGTCATAGATACGGTCAGCTCCGAATGAGATTCCGACACCTGAGAGTCCTGGCATTCCGAAGATACCTGTGAGGTTGTCATAGCGTCCACCTCCTGTGATAGAACCGATCTGCACGTCGAGAGCCTTTACTTCGAAGATGGCTCCTGTGTAGTAGTTGAGACCACGCGCAAGGGTGAGGTCAAGCTGGAGCTCGTTCTTGAGAACGGATGTGTTGCCCTCTACATATCCATTCATTGAATCAAGGGAAGAGAGAATATAACGACATTCCTCAACACCTTTCATACCAATCTCGGAAGATGCGAGAACCTCAGCTATTACGTTGAGTTTCTCTTCGTTTGTACCTTCGAGCTTGATGATAGGCTGAAGTTTTTCGATAGCCTCTTCTGATATGCCGTCAGCACGAAGTTCTTCGTTTACAGCATCGAGACCTATCTTGTCGAGTTTATCAATGGCAACGGTGATATCCACGATCTTGTCGGATTCACCTATTACCTCGGCAATACCAGAGAGTATCTTACGGTTGTTGATTTTGATCTGAACACGAATGCCGAACTTCGTGAATACGGTATCGACAATCTGCATAAGTTCAACCTCATTGAGGAGAGAATCAGAGCCTACGATGTCGGCATCACACTGGTAGAACTCACGATAACGACCTTTTTGAGGACGATCAGCACGCCATACTGGCTGAATCTGATAGCGCTTGAAAGGAAGTTGAAGTTCTTCACGATGCTGTACAACATAGCGTGCGAATGGAACTGTGAGGTCGTAGCGAAGACCCTTTTCGCAGAACTTAGCTGCAAGTTTAAGGGTACTTGTATTTGCTACTTCATCAGCAGTCATTCCGTGAAGGAAATCTCCTGAGTTAAGAATCTTGAAGAGAAGCTTATCGCCCTCCTCGCCATACTTACCCATGAGGGTTGATAGATTCTCCATAGAAGGAGTCTCTATCTGTGAGAACCCATAGAGGGCATATACGTCCTTTATGGTGTTGAAGATATAATTGCGCTTCGCCATCTCGACAGGACCGAAATCGCGAGTGCCCTTTGGTATGCTTGGTTTTTGTGCCATTGAAAATAAACGGCCTCTCCCCCCGCCCTCCCCCGTAGGGAGGGAGCCGGAGTGCCCAAATTCAATTAATAGTTAACAATTAGAATTAATAATTAACATGCCTATTGTGATTATGTAATCAACTTCCTTCCCTTGGGAGAGGCTGGGGTAGGTTTACCCTATCGCCTTCCGGCTCCCTCCCTACGGGGGAGGGCGGGGGGAGAGGCCATCCTTTACTTTCTAACGATTGTCTGATCGCGATCAGGACCGATAGAGATGATAGTGATAGGAGTTTCGAGCTCTGTCTCAAGGAACTTGATGTAGTCCTTGAACTGCTGTGGGAACTCGTCCTCGCTTGTGTACTTGGTCATATCTGTCTGCCATCCTGGGAGTTCGGTGTAGATAGGCTCTATGCCCTTCTCGATGTCATAAGGGAAATCGCGTGTCTCTACACCGTTCACCTTATAGGCTGTACAAGCCTTGATTGTTGGGAATGTATCAAGAACGTCAGACTTCATCATAATGAGCTTTGTAACACCATTGACCATGATAGAGTAGCGGAGAGCTACAAGGTCAATCCAACCGCAACGACGCTCACGACCTGTAACGGCACCATACTCATGACCGATGTCACGCATCTTCTTGCCTGTCTCGTCAAAGAGCTCTGTTGGGAACGGACCTGCACCAACACGTGTGCAGTAAGCCTTCATGATACCGAACACCTCGCCAATCTTGTTAGGACCGATACCGAGACCTGTGCAAGCTCCTGCGCAGATGGTGTTTGAAGATGTTACGAATGGATAAGAACCGAAATCAACGTCGAGCATTGTGCCCTGAGCACCCTCTGCGAGCATTGACTTACCAGACTTGAGGATCTTACCAACCTCATGCTCTGAGTCAACGATCTGGAACTGCTTGAGGTATTCGATACCTTCCATCCATACCTTCTCTGTCTCTGCAAGTGTAGCCTCGTCATACTTGAAGCCAAGTGCGTTGAGAAGCATGATGTGACGAGCCTTGCGAGCTGCATACTTCTCTTCGAAACCGTCGAGGATATCACCTACACGAAGACCGTCGCGTGATGTCTTGTCGGTATATGTAGGACCGATGCCCTTGCCTGTGGTACCAACCTTGTTCTTACCCTTGAGAGACTCATAGGCAGCATCAAGAAGTCGGTGTGTTGGCATGATGAGGTGAGCTTTCTTTGAGATATGAAGACGCTCCTTGAGTGAATGACCGCTCTTCTCAAGATCCTTTGCCTCTCCCATGAAGAGGTCTGGAGCAAGAACAACACCATTACCGATGATATTTACCTTACCACCCTGGAAGATACCAGAAGGGATAGAGCGGAGGACGTATTTCTGTCCTTCGAACTCGAGGGTGTGACCTGCGTTAGGACCACCCTGGAAGCGTGCTACTACATCATACTTAGGGGTCAGTACATCGACCACCTTTCCTTTACCTTCATCGCCCCACTGCAAACCGAGCAGGACATCTACTTTACCGTTCATTTTTTATTTATTTCTTTATACTTTATACTTTACTCTTTATTTCTTAAGAGAAGACTTGTACCAATCGAAGAGCTTCTGAACGCCATCCTCGATTTCAACCTTGTGAGTCCAACCAAGTGAGTGGAGCTTGCTGACATCAATGAGCTTACGCATTGTGCCGTCTGGCTTGTTAGAGTCGAAGATAACCTCACCCTTGAAGTCAACAGCCTTGACAACGAGTTCTGAAAGCTCACGGATTGTGAGTTCTTTGCCTGTACCAACGTTGATGTGGCAGTTGCGGATCTCGCCAAGTGATGGGATAGCACCACCACGACCTGTTGAGTGGTTACGGTCAACAACACCATCAGCCTTTACACCATAGTGTACGCTTGAGTATTTCTCGATGCCAATGATATCCTTGAAGTCAACGTTGAGAAGTACGTGAACTGATGCGTCAGCCATATCCTCAGACCAAAGGAACTCACGGAGAGGCTTACCTGTTCCCCAGAGTGTAACCTTATTGTTCTCGATGCCGTAGAATGCAAGAACCTTGAGGATAAGAGCCTCGTCTGAGTTGCCGTCGATTACATAACGTACGGTCTCACCATTCTCTTTTATATTAGCACCTACAGGACGGATGCTGAGGTCAGCACGGATAGAAGTCCAGTCACCGTCATGAATGAGCTTAGCGAGATATACCTTACGCATCATGGCTGGCATAACGTGTGAGTTCTCGAGGTGGAAGTTATCGTTAGGACCATAGAGGTTTGTTGGCATAACTGCGATGTAGTTGGTGCCGTATTGCAAGTTGTATGACTCGCACATCTTGAGTCCTGCTATTTTTGCGATCGCATATTCCTCGTTGGTATATTCAAGCTCTGATGTGAGGAGACAATCCTCCTTCATTGGCTGTGGAGCATTCTTTGGATAGATACAGGTAGAACCTAAGAATAAGAGTTTCTTAACACCATGAGCATAAGCCTCGCTGATAACGTTGCACTGAATCTTCATGTTCATCATCATGAAGTCGGCACGATAGAGTGAGTTTGCCATGATACCGCCAACGAATGCAGCTGCAAGTACAACTGCATCTGGCTGTTCCTCATCAAAGAACTTCTTTACTGCATACTGGTCTGTGAGATCCAGTTCCTTATGTGAACGACCAACAAGGTTCTCGTAGCCACGAGCCTTGAGGTTGTTCCAGATAGCAGATCCCACGAGACCGTGGTGACCTGCTACATATATTTTACTACTTTTATCTAACACGATTGATAATTAATAATTAACAATTAAAAATTAACGTGCCTTACTTTATGTTGAAGACAAGTAATTAGTAATTTGTTATTCGTAATTACTTAACGATACCCTTTTCAAGATACTCTGCAAGGTTAGTGCGAACCTCTGCAGCTACAGAGTCAGCCTTTACCTTTGCCATATCGTGCTGAACCATAATCTCAACGAGCTGCTCGAAACTTGTTGTCTGTGGATTCCAACCGAGTTCCTTCTTTGCCTTTGTTGGATCACCCCAGAGGTTTACAACGTCTGTTGGACGATAGAAGTCCTCTGAAACCTCAACGAGTGTCTTGCCGATAAGTTCCTTAGGACCATCAACGCAGATACCCTTCTCGTTAATGTCCTTACCCTCGAATTTAAGCTCGATGCCAGCAGCCTTGAATGCTGCGTATGTGAATTCACGAACAGAGTGCTGTACACCTGTTGCGATTACGAAGTCCTCAGGTGTCTCGTGCTGAAGGATAAGCCACATACACTCAACATAGTCCTTTGCATAACCCCAGTCACGGAGTGAGTCGAGGTTGCCGAGGAAAAGCTTGTCCTGCTTGCCCTGTGCGATGCGAGCTGCAGCAAGAGTAATCTTACGTGTTACGAAAGTCTCACCACGACGCTCAGACTCATGGTTGAAGAGGATACCAGAGCAGCAGAACATATTGTATGCCTCACGGTACTCCTTGATGATCCAGAAACCATAGAGCTTCGCAACTGCGTATGGAGAATATGGGTGGAATGGAGTCTTCTCATTCTGTGGAACCTCCTCTACCTTACCGTAAAGCTCTGATGTAGAAGCCTGATAGATACGGCAAGTCTTCTCAAGGTGGTTGGTACGAACAGCCTCAAGAATGCGGAGTACGCCTACTGCATCAACGTCAGCTGTGAACTCAGGAGCATCGAATGACACCTGTACGTGTGACTGTGCTGCAAGGTTGTAGATTTCTGTAGGCTGTACCTTACCAACGAGCTTAACGAGTGACATTGAGTCGCCCATGTCTGCATAATGAAGGTGGAAATTTGGTGTACCCTCAAGATGTGCGATGCGCTCGCGGAAATCTACTGAAGAACGACGGATAATACCGTGAACCTCATAACCCTTAGCAAGCAGGAACTCTGAGAGGTATGAACCATCCTGACCTGTAACACCTGTAATCAATGCAATGTTTTTCTTTCCCATTTTCGTTTTATAAGTTTTTAAGATTTAATTCTTGATTATGATTTACTTTGAGAATTCTTTGATTCTCTGTTCGTCTGCGAGTTTGCAAATAAGGAGACGACCATCTCTTTCTGCTACGATATAGCCATTAAGACCTTGAATCGCAACCTGCTTTGCACCTTCTACGTTTACGATGCAGTTGCTTGACTCAAAGAGTTTAACATTAGAACTGATGATAGCGTTTCCATCCTCATCTTTCTTAGAGAGTGTCTGAAGTGAGCCCCATGTTCCGAGGTCGCTCCAACCGAAGTCTGCAGGGAATACAAAGATCTCCTCGGCTTTTTCGAGGATGGCATAGTCAACACTAATATTCTCGCACTCAGGATATTTCTCATCAACAACTTTCTGCTCTTCTGGAGTTCCCATAACAGGGATGATATTCTCAAATGTAGCAGCGATAAGTGGCTGATACATACGGAATGCGTTTACGATGGTGCGCACGTTCCAGATAAAGATACCTGCATTCCAGAAATAATAGTTGTGTGAAATATATTCCTTGGCAGTTTCGAGATTTGGCTTCTCGCGGAAAGAATCAACGCGGAAAATCTCTTTGTTGCGGAGGCTCTGCTGAGAGAGGTCTGCCTGTATATAGCCATAACCTGTCTCAGGACGGGTTGGCTTCATACCAAGTGTAATGATAGCATCAGTCTCACTTGCAAAGTTGAGAGTGCTTGAGATGACGCGCTGGAACTCTGCAACGTTCATTACTACATGGTCACTTGGAGTAACTACGATATTGGCATTTGGATCCTGTACCTTTATTCTCCAGCTTACGTAAGCGATACATGGAGCTGTGTTTCTACGGCATGGCTCACTAAGGATATTACCACGAGGAATCTCAGGCAACTGTTCTGCAACAGTCTCTACGTATGCGGCATTGGTTACTACCCACACATTCTCTGCAGGACAAACGCCCTTGAAGCGGTCGTAAGTAAGCTGCATGAGAGAGCGTCCCACGCCGAGTACATCGATAAACTGCTTTGGCTTGTCCTCGGTACTCATAGGCCAGAAGCGGCTTCCAACGCCACCTGCCATAATTACAAGATGATTATGATTCTCTGCCATAATGTTTGTAATCGGTTTTCTCTTTTAATCTATTTTCTTTTATTTGTAATTTCTTGATTATTTTGTACGCACTACATAAAATCAGTCTTCCATAAGGTGTTTCATGAAGTCGTCAAGATCTTTCTCTAGATTTTCCATGAAAGCTCCACCTATTATAATAGTGTCGTCGGTATCTGCGATAAACAGCTCATCAATGTGTTCGCCTGTTTCTGTCTCAAGCACGAAACTGTAAGGCATTATTATTCCCATTGATGATCCGAAGCCATCTTTGAGCAATAGTTGTCGGAGAACCTTGGCTGCTTTTTGATAGAACAGTTCTTCGTCCTCCTGATTGTCAATCCATTCGTCAACAACAATGCGAGTGATTTCTTGCTCGTCATCATTAAATACCATGACGTCACCCGTTTCTTGATTGATACGGATGTGGATGTCTGTCATCACGGTTGGTTCTTCCACCTGTGGGAATTTCTGCGACACCTTATTAAGCATTCGCGAAAGTTGTGACTGAATTTTTTCTGACATGACAATTTTTTAATTCTTTAAACTTTATTCTTTCAACTATCTAACTAAAGTACTCATCCAACTGCTTATTGGCAGCACCATCGCTATTGTCTATGAAGGATAGAATCTTTCCTTTTTCCATTAGAGCCACATGAGAGGATATATCTACTGTATGGTTCAGATTGTGACTGGATATCAGAAGCGTGGCACCTGTTTCCTCATGATAGTCAATCAAGAGTTTCTTGAGCTTGTTCTGGCTCGAAGGATCAAGGAAGTTGAAAGGTTCATCCAATATGACTATCTTTGGGTGCGCAAGTAGTGCTGATATTATGCCAACCTTTTGTCTGTTTCCTGCGGACAGGTCACGAATCAGTTTTCCTGCTCCCATTATCTCGTCCGTAAGGAAATCAGCATATTTCTCTACTGTAGCCTTTACGGTTTCCTCTGGAATCTCGTTTACCTTACCAACAAAGATAAAATACTCTTCTGGTGAAAGGAAGTCTATGAGAAATCCTTCATTAACGTATGCTCCAACAAAATGTTTCCATTCCTCGCATTTGGCTGGATTCATAAGTTCGCTTTCTTCTGACTGACTTAAAACAACCTCTCCATCAGTCGCTTTTATGAGGTCGAGAATAAGTCTGAAAAGGGTTGTCTTACCAGCACCATTGTTCCCGACGAGACCTAAAATGGTCCCATCGGGAATAATAAGTTCTGGAATATCTACGGCTCTTTGCTCTCCGTAGTCCTTTGTCAGATTGGTCGCTCTAATCATAAATTAGATGTTCTTTCCGTGACAATTCTTGAACTTCAGACCTGAACCACATGGACATGGATCATTAGGACGAGGCATCTTATCCTTTACGATAGGAGTACGAGGCTGCTGTCCTGCTGATGGATCGTTATATTGTGGACGATCCTCATCCTGCATAGGAGAACCATCGCCCTGAAGCTCATCGTGCTGGGTTGTGAGCTTTGGCTGTTCTGGCTTTGGTTCCTCTGCTGGTGCTTCATGCATCATTTCTGCAGGGATGTCAGGCTGCTGCTGATGAATGCGAGCACGGGTGAGAGTCATTGAGATTGTATC
This sequence comes from uncultured Prevotellaceae bacterium, assembly GCA_946411565.1. Taxonomy (GTDB): domain Bacteria; phylum Bacteroidota; class Bacteroidia; order Bacteroidales; family Bacteroidaceae; genus Prevotella. The sequence continues at coordinate 21,792 of CAMKEM010000032.1, forward strand.
GTGCATCTGGTTGATCATATTGTCCCAGAGTTTCACACTCTCAAGCTTGAAGATGAGAAGTGGATCCTTCTGCTCGTAGCTTGCATTCTGTACAGAGTGACGAAGCTCATCCAACTGACGGAGATTTTCCTTCCAGTTATCGTCGATAGTACGGAGCATGATCATCTTCTCGAACTGCTTGATGATATCCTTACCCTCAGACTTATAGAGTTCTTGAAGGTCAAATGTCATATTGTAAATCAGACGACCATCTGTAATAGGAATTGCAATACGCTGAAACTCGTGTCCGTGGTTCTCTGCAATATCCTTGATTACAGGCCATGCCATATTCTGAATTCGCTCTGTACGAGTCTTGAACTCTGTCATTACTGCCTGGAATGCCTTTTCCTCAAGTTGCTCCTTACCTACGGTTACGAATTCTTCTTCTGTGAATGGGCATTCCATAGCAAATACCTTGAGGAACTGTTCCTTGCTTCCAGCAAAGTCGTTGTTCTTCAGGATAGATGTTACACGATCCCAAAGCAGGTTTGTGATATCCATTCCGATACGTTCTCCCATGAGGGCGTGACGACGACGCTCATAGATAACGGTACGCTGTTTGTTCATAACGTCATCATACTCAAGCAGACGCTTACGGATACCGAAGTTGTTCTCCTCAACCTTCTTCTGGGCACGCTCGATGCTCTTTGAGATAAGTGGGCTTTCGATTCTTTCACCCTCCTCGAAACCGAGACGGTCCATAACCTTTGCGATACGCTCAGAAGCGAACAGGCGCATCAGCTTATCCTCGAGAGATACATAGAATACTGATGAACCAGGATCACCCTGACGACCTGCACGACCACGAAGCTGACGGTCAACACGACGGCTCTCATGACGCTCTGTACCGATGATAGCAAGACCACCAGCTGCCTTTACCTCTGGAGAAAGCTTGATATCAGTACCACGACCTGCCATGTTGGTAGCGATTGTAACGGCACCAAGACCATTAACCGACTTACCTGCCTCTGCAACAATCAGAGACTCGCGCGCGTGTTCCTTAGCATTAAGTACGTTGTGAGGAATGTTCCTCATCTTCAGCATTCGGCTGATAAGCTCAGAAATCTCAACCGATGTTGTGCCAACGAGAACAGGACGACCTGCATTTCTCATTGCCTCGATTTCCTCGATAACGGCTGTATATTTCTCACGTGCTGTCTTATACACGCGGTCATCCATATCGTTACGCAGAACCTTGCGGTTTGTTGGAATCTCTACAACGTCGAGTTTGTAGATGTCCCAGAACTCTCCAGCCTCCGTACTTGCTGTACCTGTCATACCTGCGAGCTTGTGGTACATACGGAAATAGTTCTGCAATGTGATAGTTGCGTATGTCTGTGTAGCAGCCTCTACCTTAACGTGCTCCTTTGCCTCTACTGCCTGATGAAGACCATCACTCCAACGACGACCTTCCATGATACGGCCTGTCTGCTCATCAACAATCTTTACCTGACCATCCATTACGACATACTGGTCATCCTTGTTGAACATAGAGTAGGCCTTGAGAAGCTGCTGGATAGTGTGAACACGCTCTGACTGAACGGCATAGTGCTGGAAACACTCATCCTTCTTCATCAGTCTCTCTTCCTCTGACAGAGATTTGTCTGCTTCGAGAGCTGAAATCTGAGCTGTAATATCTGGAATTACGAAGAGTTCCTTATCGCCAACCTGACTTGAGAGCCACTCTACACCCTTGTCTGTGAGTTCTGCAGAGTTTGTCTTCTCGTCTGCTACGAAGTACAGAGGCTTGACGCACTCTGGCATACGACGGTTGTTGTTCTCCATGTAGATCTCTTCCGTCTTAAGCATACCAGACTTGATGCCTTCCTCTGAAAGGAACTTCAGCAATGGACGGTTCTTTGGAAGAGACTTGAAAGAACGATACAGAGCAAGGAAGCCTTCATCGAGCTTTTCCTTGTTGTTCGCCTTCTGACCCTCTGCGATGAGAGTCTTTGCGTCTGCGAGATATTGTGTAGCGAGCTTTCTCTGAACACCAACGAGCTGCTCAACGAGTGGCTGATACTGCTCGAACATCTGCACGTCGCCCTTTGGTACAGGACCAGAAATGATGAGTGGGGTACGGGCATCGTCAATCAATACAGAGTCAACCTCATCGACGATAGCGTAGTTGTGACGACGCTGAACGAGATCCTCTGGCTGCATAGCCATGTTGTCGCGGAGGTAGTCGAAACCGAACTCGTTGTTAGTACCGAATGTGATATCTGCCTGATATGCTCTGCGACGAGCCTCAGAGTTTGGCTGGTGCTTGTCGATACAATCTACAGAAAGACCGTGGAACATATAGAGTGGTCCCATCCATTCAGAGTCACGCTTTGCGAGGTAGTCGTTCACAGTTACAACGTGAACACCGTTACCTGTAAGTGCGTTGAGGAATACTGGACATGTACCTACGAGTGTCTTACCCTCACCAGTTGCCATCTCGGCAATCTTACCCTGATGAAGAACGATTCCACCGAAGAGCTGTACGTCATAGTGAACCATCTCCCACTTGAGATCATTTCCACCTGCTGTCCAATGGTTGTGATAGATAGCCTTGTCGCCATCAATTGTCACGAAGTCCTTGCTTGGGTCTGCTGCAAGCTCGCGGTCGAAATCCGTTGCTGTTACGATTGTCTCCTCGTTCTCTGTGAAACGACGTGCTGTATCCTTAACGATGCTGAATACTACTGGGAAAACCTCGTCAAGAGCAACCTCGTATTTGTCGAGTACTTCCTTGTCGAGTTTGTCAATCTCTGCGAAAATGCTTTCGCGCTCGTCGATTGGAGTTTCCTCAATCTTTGCCTTCAGTTCCTCGATCTGCTTCTTCAGATCGTTGGCTGAATTCTGTACGTATGACTGTATTTCTTTAGTTTTAGCACGAAGCTCATCGTTTGAGAGTGCCTGAATAGCTGGATATGCAGCCTTAACTTTCTCTACGAGTGGCTGGATTTTCTTAATGTCACGGCTTGCCTTGTTGCCGAAAAGTGCTGATATTATTGCGTTGAAATTCATATCTGGTTTTGATGTATTCTTTTTAGAAACACAATTTGACTGCAAAAATAATATTTTTTTTTCAAATATGCGAATAAAATTGTGATTATTTGACGAAACGGTATGTATTTATTACATAAACCTTGAAAAGTAGGCCGTATTTGGCTTAAAACAAAGGAAGTGACTTACAACCGTTCGGGGCACGAATACGTAATGATTTTGATATGGTTGGTGCAATTCTATCTGTACTCACTACAGTCTCTACATGACTGGCTTTTACGCCTGCTCCGTAGAAGATGATAGGGAATATTACTGCTGATGGGGTAGGGTTGAACTTCTCACCCGTATTTTCGTTTACAACTTGCCATCCTGGAGCCACCTCACAGATGATGTCTCCTGACAATGTCATGCTATAGCCGTTTCTGATCTTCAGAAGGTTCTCGTTCGTTGAAGACAGAATGTTTTCGGATGTCTGAATATCCCTTATTCCTTCACTCAGAAGAAGGAAATCGCGTGAACGCTTAAGTATCTCAGAAAGACTGAGTTGCTGTTGCTCTATGAGCTTATGATTGAGGTATATCTGATTGTGATATACGGCATCTACATACTGTCCCTTACCATACACGTTGGAAAGGTACATATTGAGCAAATTTGCTGTTCTGTTGATGTAGAAAGTACCTGAAGGTATGCCATATTTGTCATAGTCAACATCCTCTATCTCCGAGTAGCCTGTTGATGACAATATGAACAGAACCTGTCCCTTACCAAGACGGTCCTCAAGTGTCTCTATTATGCGATTCAACTCATGGTCAAGGCGCATGTATGTGTCCTGAAGCTCAGTTCTGTTGCTTGCAAGAACACTCTCCAAAGGCTTGCCAGCGTAGTATTGTATGCATAGCAAGTCTGTCACATCGTCAGTACCAAGACCATTGTCCTTCTGACACTTCAAAGCTAAAAGCGATACTTCCTCGTTTACGAGCGCACTTCGCTTGAAGTCTATGAACTTTCTCTCTCCCGTGAATGGGTGTGAGAATGATTTCTGCATTCCTTCGCCCATAAATAGACTCAGCGTCTCGCCAAGACCGCTCAAAGGCGACCATTTAAGGCTCTTCAGCTTGTCGGCAATAGGGAAGTTTGCGGTTACTCCCATAGCCCATTGGTCTGCTGAAAGGGCGTATGCATTGGTGGTTGTCCAACGACCAGTGTTGTCGTCGATCCAGAGTGCCAAATCGCCTGCATGACCTGCACTTATGATTGCTGCATCTCGCTCAGGGCCAATACTATAAACCTTCGACATTCCATTGGTGAATACTTTCAGTTCATCACCTATAGTTGTCGTCATTAGTTTTTTTGCAGAAACGGCATCGCGACCTTGACCTGGCTTGACATTCTTGTCTTCCGTACAGCCAGTCCTGCGAAGCGTCTTACGGTCTATCCATGAGTTGCTTACAATCCCGTTGTAATATGGAGTTGCACCGGAAACGATAGTCGCTGTTGCTGATGAACGGTCGGCTGGGAAATAGTCGTTTATGGCTTTCTCATATACCAATCCGTCTCGCATAAGGCGTTTGAAACCGCCTTCGCTATAGAATCGCTCAAAAATCTGGAGGTAGTCGGAGCGCAACTGGTCGATGGTTATGTTTACCACCAGTTTTGGTAGTCCTGCTTCCTTCATCTGTGCCGCAGCCTCGTTGGCACACATACTCGCTAAGAGTAGGGCGGTTAGGCACTTGTATATGTTTGATGAATTCTTCATTCTTTATAATTTATACGATTAAAAATTCTGACTAGCAAAGATAATGCCAAAATGTTCATTCCTTCGGCATACGACTGAAAAATATTTCCAAAAAGGAATAAAATCATCATTACTAATGCCACATTCCAGCGATGTTTCCACTTTGTCCAAGGTGACATTAGGAATAACCAGAGCGGATTCAGAATGAGCAGTTCCAAGTTGATTTGCACAAATGGGTGTTCGCTGAATACCATTGTCAGAGGCAGAAGTCCTGCTATTCCACAAATGTAGAAAAGCGTTACGTCACCACCCTTGAACAGTCTTTTCTTCTTTTTCCTTTCGCAGAAACTCCATACTAACACCAATGCAAATATTACCAATGCAAATGTTGTTGGTGTTAGGAAAAAGTCTGGCATTACCTCAATCTGAGGCGTCCCTGGTTGCAGAAGCCAAAAAGCACTATCCACGAGTGCTACTTGACTTCCGTCTGCTCTCGTGATTGTGGCTGAATCGAAATCTGCGGAAAGAACCTCTGGCAGAAACTCCCTTTCTGAATGTGATGCTGTTCGGTCGGCTTTTAGTCCGATGACAAGGTCATTGCCAGCCTTGCACCAGTCGTATCCGTCTGTTTTCCAATGCAGAAGGTCGCGAAACGTCTTGTCGCCTTTCTGCATAGAGGTTTCCTGATAGCTTACCTTTCCTTCTATGTTGTCAAGGATTATATCCCTTGCCTTTGTCGTACAGTTGTTGTAGATGTAGTTGTAGCGATAGATTCGGTTTTCAGGACGGTCGTTCTCATCCAATGCTTGCAAAATGCGTGCCTTTTCTGTCTCTGTGAGGTTTAGTCTCTGCTGATAGACTGCACTTCCGTAGAGGTAGTATTCGTACAGAAAGCGTTCCGTAGTGACTCTTGCCATTGTGTAGTCGGTAAAGCCGAGCACGAAGTTGGCAACAAAGTTTGGCTGAGAAGCATCGAAAACTCCCCAGTTTATAGCAACGTCCATACCGCGTTCCGTATCTACAACTCTTATCGCCGTGTGGCCATAGAGACTGTAAATCTGTGCGTGAGGTTGGCAAGTCAGCAGACTTATCTCCGTCTTTGCCGATGCTCTAATTGTAAAAAGTGTCAAAAAGAGCGCGATTGACGTGTAAAAATATACTATATTTCGTTTCACGATGCAAAAATAACTTTAATTTATCACATTTCGTGCGATTATTTCATTTTTTTTCGATAATTTTGCACCCTGTAATCAAAAAACGGACAAAAAACATATAAATGAAGAAAATAATTGCTGCAATGAGCATCGCTTTGCTCACAACTCCAGCTTTAGCTCAGAGTGGAACAAACTCTCCATATTCAATGTATGGAATCGGCGTGCTCTCAGATCAGGGTAATAGTTTTAACCGAGGAATGAATGGCGTTGGTATTGGTCTTCGTCCTCATAACCAGATAAACTATCTCAATCCGGCTTCATATTCGGCTGTTGACTCTCTTTCTTTTATCTTTGATGCTGGTCTTTCCCTTCAGATAACGAACTTCAAGGAGGGTAAGGTGAGCAAGAATGCCAATAACGCAAACTTTGAATATGTAGTGGGCGGATTTCGCGTAGCTCGCAATCTCGGTGTGGCTTTTGGTCTTCTCCCTGTTTCAAATGTAGGATATAGCTTCTCACACTCAGGTACTATTGAGAATTCAGAAACTTCTACCTCTACAACCTATACGAATTTGTATTCAGGAAGTGGTGGCTTGCATGAGGCATTCATTGGTGTTGGCTATTCGCCTTTCAAGGGATTCTCTCTGGGTGTAAATTATGGCTATCTCTGGGGTGAGATTGATCGTACTATCAGCAATTCCTATTCAGATACATATACCAAGAGCCTGTCAAAAGTTTCCAATTTTAGCGTTGGTAGCTATAAACTCGACTTTGGTGTTCAGTATCAGCAGAATTTGAACGACAAGGATGTTGTTACCGTTGGTGCTACTTACGGTTTGGGACATGGCCTTAATGCTGATCCTACTTTGTCTATTTATAGTTCAAGTGCTATTAGTTCATCAAGTGCAGTTCGTACAGATACGACCACTTTTGAAGCCGATGGCGACATCGACCTTCCTGCTCAGATTTCAGCAGGCGTTTCATACGCTCATGGCACAAAGTGGACAGCTGGTTTTGACTATAGCTTGCAGAAATGGTCAGAGGCTAAGTATCCGGAGGAAAAGGGGAATGCCTATGTGTCAAGGAAGGGCGTCTTCAACGATCTTCATAAGTTTAATGCAGGCTTTGAGTATTGTCAGAATACCGAAGGACGTAGTTTCATGTCTCGTATCCGCTATCGTTTGGGTGCAAGCTATTCTACTCCTTACCTCAAGATCGATGGAAAGGATGGCCCAAGTCAGGTGGCTGTAAGTGCTGGTGTCGGTATTCCAATCATGAATGCGTACAACAACCGTTCTATGCTTAACGTGAGTGCCCAGTGGGTTTGTAATGATGCCTCTGGATTTATCAAAGAGAACACTTTCCGCATAAATGTAGGCTTCACATTCAACGAGCGTTGGTTCGCTAAGTGGAAGTTCGAGTAAGCGAGGAAGTAGGTCCTATGTACCTCCCTTGTAACTCCTATGTAAGTCCCATTTTTCGCCCTTTTCAGGGAACGGACCTGAAACGGACTTGAAACGGACCTGAAACGGACCTGTAACGGTATTATAACGGAATATGAAAATAACGAAGGGTAATATTAATAGAATCGTTCCATTATGGTGCTTGGGCATCATAATGGTTCTCTCGTTTATTGCCTGTAACAATCCGAAGGAACATACGGCTCCTGCTATCTATGCACGTGATTCCGTGGCTATGATGACCAGCTATGGCGTTAATACGCTCATCAGCGATGAGGGCATTATGAAGTATCGTATTGTTACGGAGCGTTGGGAGGTGAACGAGAACCTGAACCCTAAGAGATGGATATTCCGTAGAGGAGTGTTCCTTGAGCAGTTTGATGAGAAATTCCATGTAGAGGCATTTATTCAGGCAGATACAGGCTTCTATTTTACAGAAAAGAACCTTTGGCATCTTATTGGTAATGTTCGCGTGCGCACGTTGGATGGTGTTCGATATAGTTCCGAAGAACTGTATTGGGATCAGGACAAGCAGGAGTTGTATTCGTACAAGTACAGTCGTCTCATAACTCCTGAGCGTGAGATGGAAGGCTCGTATTTTAGAAGTGATGAGAAACTTCGTCACTACTTCATTACCAATTCCAAGGGCGCGTTCATGAAGAACGATATGTTCAAGGAAGATACCACTTCGAATAAGGCTTCAAGTGATACGTCGGCTGTTGCTCCGCCTAAGCGTGGAATGACTATGCCACGTAAGAAGACCCACCCCCAACCCCTCCCATAAAGGGAGAGGAGTGGATAGAATTTAAAAAGCATATACTTCTATGACCCTATTTATAGATATAATGAGTGTAACTACTCCCCTCCCTTTATGGGAGGGGCTGGGGGTGGGTCTGTCTATGCTCTTCTCCGCGTTCTTTTCGGGCATGGAGATAGCTTTTGTGTCCAGTAACAGGATGCAAGCGGAGGTGAATAAGGAGAGGGGAAGCATAACTGATCGCTTGGTTGCAAGGTTCTATCGCCATCCCAATACGTTTGTTTCCACGATGCTCGTGGGCAATAACATAGCACTTGTTATCTATGGAATATTGATAGCTCGACTCTTTGATGCTACTATCTTTGCTGAGCTTTCCGAACCTGCAAAGGTAACAGGCGATACTATCCTCTCCACATTAATTGTTTTGTTTACGGGAGAGTTCCTTCCAAAGACGCTTTTCAAGGCTAACGCCAATAAGTTTTTGAGAGGCTTTGCCTTGCCTGCATATCTTTGTTATATAATACTTTATCCAATTTCACGTTCATGTGCGACAATATCAAAAGTGTTATTGCGTGTTCTTGGCGTGAAGATGGAAAAGAAAGACTCGCATGAGGAGTTCTCGAAGGTGGATCTTGACTATTTCGTACAGCAATCTATAGATCAGGCTGGTGATGATGCAAAGATTGACGAGGAGGTGCGAATATTCCAGAATGCACTTGATTTTTCAGATACGAAGGTGAGGGATTGTATGGTTCCACGTACAGAGATAAGGGCTGTTTCAACGGATAGTTCGGTATCTGAGCTTCGTCAGATGTTTATCGAATCTGGCCACTCGAAGATTATTGTCTATGAGAATGATATTGATAATATCATCGGCTATATTCATTCTTCAGAATTATTCCATGACCTGAAGGATATCAAGGCGGCTGTGCGTCAGATGCCTTTTGTACCTGAGACTATGGCTGCAAAGACGTTGATGCACACTTTCCTTCAGCAGAAGAAGAGTCTTGGCGTTGTAGTGGATGAGTTTGGCGGTACGAGTGGTATTGTGGCACTTGAGGATATCGTAGAGGAGATTTTTGGCGATATTGAGGATGAGCACGATAGCACAAACTATATCTGCCATACTACAAGTGACGGAGAATTTATCATTTCTGCCCGTATGGAGATTGACAAGGTGAATGAAATGCTGCACGTTTCATTACCAGAGTCAGATGACTACAAGACGGTTGGTGGACTTATCCTTGACCGTTACCAGAGCTTCCCTAAGCTTAACGAGGTTATTTCCATTGATGGTAAGTTCGAGTTTAAGGTTCTAAGGAGCACAAGGACGAAGATTGAGCTTGTGAAGCTTAAAGTTGTGAGCGAAGGATAGGATGCCTTTGGTTCAACGTTTAACTTGTGATAATTGTAGAAAATACGGCGTAACTTGTTGGAATACAGGTGTTTGTGTGAATATGGAAGGAAAAAAGTTAAAGTTTAACCTTTTTGTATGACACCTACACACATTTGGCTTGGAGGGATGGCTAATGCTGGGTGATAGGGTGTGTGTATTTTTAGTTAAATATTTACTTAACCTTTGCATGTTGTTCCAGAAAAATTTCAAGAGTCAAGTGTTTTTTCCTTTTAGTCTTCAATCTTTAGTTCTTGGCTTTTTTGTTATTGTCAAATAGGGAGAAAATATGTTTTATTCCGAATAATATGAGAAAATAGTCTTTTTCATAGAAAATTTTATACTCAAAGTTGCGCTTTTTCCTTTTTTTTTACTAACTTTGTACGCAATTTGTAAAAGAGTAAAAAAAGAACAAAAACAAAATAATAAAAACCAAATCAAAAAATGGCAGTATTAGGTAAAATTAGACACAGAGGCAAACTACTGGTGAGCGTCATCGGTATAGCTCTCTTTGCTTTCATTGCCGAGGAAGCCGTTCGCTCTTGCGAGACTTCAAGAAACAGCGATCGCCAGCAGATTGGCAAGGTTCTCGGTGAAAAGATTTCTTATGATGAATTCCAGAAAATGGTTGACGAGTTCAGCGACGTCATAAAGATGACGCAGGGTAAGGATAACCTTTCTGAGGATGAACTCAACCAGGTTCGTGATCAGGTTTGGAATTCTTACGTTCAGTCAAAGCTTATTGAGGCTGATGCAAAGAAACTTGGTCTCACAGTAACTGACGACGAGGTTCGTGATATCCTTAATCAGGGTACAAATCCACTTCTTCTTCAGTCTCCATTCGTAAACCAGCAGACTGGTCGCTTTGATGCTAACATGCTCAAGCAGTTCATGAATGAGTACAAGAAGAATACAAATGCACAGGCTCAGGAGCAGTACCAGAAGATATATAACTACTGGCAGTTCATTGAGAAGACACTCCGTCAGCAGACTCTTGCACAGAAGTATCAGACTCTTCTCGGTCATACTTTCTTCTCTAACCCTGTAGAGGCTAAGCAGGCATACAATGAGGAGACAACAGAGGCTGATATTGAGCTTGCTGCATTCCCTTACTCTTCAATCGAGGATAAGGATGTACAGGTTTCTGATGCTGACCTCAAGGCTAAGTACAACGAACTTAAGTCACGCTTCAAGCAGTATGATGAGACACGCGACATCAAGTATGTTGCTGTTCGTGTTAAGGCTTCTGCTGGTGACAAGGCTGCTCTCATGAAGCAGACAAAGGAGTATGCAGCTCAGCTTGCTACAGCAGAGGACCCATCTGAGATTGTCCGTAAGTCTGGTTCTGACGTTGCTTACCTCGGTGTTCCTGTAAACAAGAATGCATTCCCATCAGATATTCAGGCTCTCCTTGATTCTACATCTGTAGGCTCAACAACAGCAGTAAAGGAGAATGTTCAGGACAACACTCTCAACGTGCTTCGCCTTATCTCTAAGGAGCAGCTCCCTGACTCAATCGAGTTCCAGGCTATTCAGGTAGGTGGTGAAACTCCAGAGGATGCTCACAAGCGTGCAGATTCTATCTACAATGCTCTTGCTGCTGATGCAAGCCAGTGGGAGACTATCGCTAAGAAGTATGGTCAGACAGGTGCAAAGAACTGGCTCACTACACAGCAGTACCAGTATGCTCCATCTCTCGATACAGATACAAAGGCATACCTCAACGCTCTTAACTATGCTTCAGTAGGTGCTCTTAAGAACATCCAGACAACTGCAGGTAACATCATCGTTAAGGTAACAGACCGTAAGGCTATGACAACAAAGTATGTTGCTGCTGTTATCAAGACTGATATCGCATTCTCTAAGG
>CAMKEM010000033.1 GCA_946411565.1 uncultured Prevotellaceae bacterium
GCAACATAGAAGATTGGTAATTATTGTCAGTTAAAAACAGCTTGCTGTTTGCCATTTAGGCAATTGGCTTTCCCTTTGGCCGCCGAGCTAAACCTTCATCGAATTCACGTTAAGATAATAGGGGTGAACGAATCGTTCACCCCTTTGTGGAAACAACTCAATAACGATTCGTTATCCAGTTTGCTGATGCAATCAGAGGAAAAGTGAGGACGCCCTAAAACAGGGCGTCCTTTTCCGTTCAATTCATCTGCCCCGACAATTTGTCTGGTCAGGTCAAAGTTCTTCAAGTGAAATTATACGCTGGGGTCGTGAAACGCGACCCCAGCGTGGAAAATAACTAATAATTCGGTAAATAGCGTGAGTTAAGGGGCAAAGAAAAAGGCTCGCCAATTTGAGCGAGCCTTTACTATCTACATTATACTTTCCACTATCTACTTTCTACTTGTATAAATATCGCTTGATACTCTTCTTTGGAGTCTTCTCGAACTCCTCTTCGTGAATTTCAATTGCTGCAAGTTTGCAGTATGCAGGTTGGGTAGAGTTGAGCGTCTGGCGGTTCTGCTCCATCGTCTTCTTGATCTGATCCTTGGAGAGGTTCAGCTTCTTGGCTTCATCGAAGTCGGGGTAAACGAGTCCTACGAGCTTATCGTCACGCTGTACGACAAGGCTCTCGGTAACTAAGGGTAACGAGTTGAGCGCGTCTTCTATCTCCTCAGGGAAGATGTTCTGACCGCTTGCGCCGAGAAGCATGTTCTTTGAACGTCCCTTGATGAAGATATTGCCGTTAGAGTCGATAACGCCGAGGTCGCCTGTATGATACCAGCCGTCAGCATCGAGAGCCTGCTTGGTAGCCTCCTCGTTCTTGAAGTAGCCGAGCATCACGTTCATACCGCGAGTAAGTATCTCGCCTGGTATTCTGCGAGGGTTGGCAGAGTCAATCTTAACCTCCATGTTCACAACAACCTTTCCGCAAGAGCCAGGCACATGATCGTGCCAGTCGTTGTAGGAAATGATAGGAGCACACTCCGTTGCGCCATAGCCTACGGTGAATGGTAGTCCGATGAAATGGAGGAATTGCTCAATTTCCTGATTGAAGGCAGCGCCACCGATGATGATTTCGTAGAAACGACCGCCGAATGCCTTCTCGACCTCAGCACGAATCTTTTCGCGAACCTTCTGTGAAACCAATGGAGTCTTAAGCAGAATCTTCATTGCAGGAGTTTCGAGCTTAGGCAGTACTTTCTTCCTGATAATCTTCTCGATGACCAAAGGTACTGCGATGATGACCACAGGCTTGATTTCTGCAAATGCCTGAGCGACAACGGCAGGTGAAGGGATTCGGGTGAGGAAGAAGATATGACAACCTGATGCAAACTCCTTGATGAACTCGAATGCCATACCGTACATGTGAGCCATTGGCAGAATGCTGATAGTGTTGTCGCCAGGGTGAAGACACTTGTCGAGAACCTCATTGGCAAATAGGAGGTTGCTCCACATGGCGCGGTAAGGAATCATTACGCCCTTGGAGAAGCCCGTTGTGCCAGATGTATAGTTGATGAGTGCCAGTTCGTCAGGACTCTGTTCCCTGTAATAGTTCACCATCTCCTTGCGGAAATACTTAGGGAATTTCTGACCGAACAGTAGATTGAGATTTTCACGTGCATAGGTGAGCTTCTCTGAGCGTGAAATCATGAGGGAATAGTCTGGAATGTTGACTATTCCGAGCAGATCTGGCATCATCTTTGGGTCAATCTGTGTAGATACTACATCACCCACGAAGAGAAGCTTCGCCTCAGAGTGGTTTACAATGTTATGAACCTGATCTGCGGTAAATTCGTGTAGGATAGGAACTGCGACAGCTCCGTATGTGAGGGTTGCAAGAAAGGCAACTGCCCAGTTGCTCATGTTGCGTCCGCAGAGAGCGATCTTGTCACCTTTTTCGATTCCACTTTCTTCAAACAGAATGTGGAGTTTCTCAATCTTACGTGCTACATCCTGATATTGAAGCGTAACTCCTTTGTAGTCAGTAAGTGCATCGAAGTTCCAATACTTCTTGATGCTCTCCTCTATGCATACATTAAAACTATTTTCCATATTCAAGTGTTTCGCAATAGAAATTGCTCAAATTTCCTTTTGGTGTGCAAAGGTACTTACTTTTCTGCACATTTCAAAATCTTATGTGCAATTTTTTTAGTTTAACCCCTGAAACTAGGAAAAATAAAACATTTTATTGCTCTTTTTTGTTATAAAATACCTTATTTTATGCATTTTTTGTCTCTATATCAATGAAATGTCATTTTTTTTTCTTAATTTTGCAAGCAAGTTTTATTTTTATAAAGATAAAAGACGTATTATGGGATTTTTCGGCTTTTTTAGCAAAGAGAAGAAAGAGACGCTTGACAAGGGTCTTGAGAAAACCAAGATGGGCATGTTTGACAAGCTCGCTCGTGCCGTGGCTGGCAAGAGTAAGGTTGATGATGATGTGCTTGACGACCTTGAGGAAGTGCTCATTACAAGTGATGTGGGTGTTGATACAACCCTCAAGATTATTGAGCGTATAGAGAAGCGCGTGGCGCGTGACAAATACGTTTCTACGAAGGAACTTAACGGTATTCTCCGCGATGAGATTGCGTCTCTACTTGCCGAAAATCATTCTAATGACCTTGAGGATTGGGATCTCCCTTCTGACCATAAGCCTTATGTCATTCTCGTTGTCGGCGTGAATGGAGTAGGCAAGACAACCACTATCGGTAAGCTCGCTTGGCAGTTTAAGCAGGCAGGAAAGAAGGTGTTCCTCGGTGCTGCCGATACATTCCGTGCTGCTGCCGTTGAGCAGATTTGTATCTGGGGTGAGCGCGTTGGCGTTACCGTCATCAAACAGCAGATGGGTTCTGACCCTGCTTCCGTTGCATTCGACACTATCTCTTCTGCCAAGGCTAACGGAGCTGACGTTGTGATTATTGATACCGCTGGCCGTCTGCACAACAAGATTGGCTTGATGAACGAGCTGAAGAAGATCAAGGACGTGATGAAGAAGGTAATGCCTGATGCACCAGACGAGGTGATGCTCGTGCTTGACGGCTCTACTGGTCAGAACGCCTTTGAGCAGGCAAAGCAGTTTGCAGCCGTTACCCAGATATCAAGCATGGCGATAACCAAACTCGATGGAACCGCAAAGGGTGGCGTTGTGATTGGCATTAGTGACCAGTTGAAGGTGCCTGTTAAGTATATCGGTCTTGGTGAAGGTATGACAGACCTTCAGTTGTTTAACAAGAGGCAGTTTGTTGACTCGCTTTTCGGAGAATGAAGAAAAATCAGATAGACATAATAACCCTTGGATGTTCCAAGAATCTTGTGGATAGCGAATCTCTTATGCGAATGTTTCAGCGTAAGGGATTTGTTTGTAAGCATGATGCGGAGCATGTAGAGGGCGAGTATGTGGTGATAAATACCTGTGGTTTCATCGAGGATGCCAAGCAGGAGAGCATAGATACCATACTTGAGTTTGCTCAGGCTCGTGAGGAGGGCTTGATAGCAGGACTTTATGTTATGGGATGCTTGTCTCAGAGATACCAGAAAGAGCTTGAGGCTGAGATTCCGCAGGTGGATAAATATTACGGCAAGTTCAACTATAAGCAGTTGCTTGAGGATCTTCCTGCTCCTACTCAGAAGGCTGACGAGAAGGCTTCTGTAAAGCAGAATACCACTCCTTCACACTATTCATATATAAAGATAAGTGAGGGATGTGATCGCCATTGTGCCTATTGTGCCATACCAATTATTACAGGCAAGCATGTGTCACGTCCGAAGGAGGAGATTCTTGACGAGGTTCGTGCGCTTGTTGCTGAGGGTGTGAAGGAGTTTCAGATCATCGCTCAGGAGCTTACATATTATGGAGTGGACTTGTATGGCAAGCGCCAGATAGCAGAGCTTATCGATGAAATGGCGCAGATTAAGGGTGTGAAGTGGATAAGGCTTCACTATGCATACCCAAATCAGTTCCCTATGGAATTGCTTGACGTGATGCGTCGTAATGATAATGTATGTAAGTATCTTGATATCGCGCTTCAGCATATTTCTGACAGAATGCTTGACCGTATGCGTCGTAACACTACCAAGCAGGAAACCATGCATCTGATAGAGGAGTTGCGAAAGGCTATGCCTGGAATACATCTTCGCACAACGCTCATGGTAGGTTTCCCTGGTGAGACGGAAGAGGACTTTCAGGAACTCATGGAGTTCACTCGTTGGGCTCGCTTCGAGAGAATGGGCGCTTTTGCATATTCTGAGGAAGAAGGAACTTATAGTGCCGAGCATTATGAGGATGATGTTCCGAAGGAGGTCAAGGAGGCGCGTTTGAGTAAACTGATGCGTCTGCAACAAGGTATTTCCGCAGAGATAGAAGCTGCAAAGATAGGTAAGGTAATGAAGGTGATTGTTGACAGAAGGGAAGGCGATTACTATGTTGGTCGTACAGAGTTCTGTTCGCCAGAGGTAGATCCTGAGGTACTTATACCTGTTGCCAATCGCCGTTTGCGCAAAGGCTGCTTCTATGATGTGAAGATAACAGGTGCAGAGGAATTCGACCTCTATGGAGAAGCTTTAACCTAAAAAACTAAATAATAGTTGTAAGTTATGACGAATAAGGAATTTATATCACAGATAGCCAAACAGACTGGCTACAAGATTGACGATGTTCAGAGAATTGTGCGTACTACGTTCAATTCGATTGCTGATGAACTCGTTGAGGGTGAAACCGCCAATGTCACAGGACTTGGAATCTTTGAGGTGCGCAAGCGTATGGAGCGTATCATAAAGAATCCTTCTACTGGACAGAAGATGCTCGTTCCACCGAAGCTCGTAGTGAATTTTAAACCTTATGGATCATTAAAAGAAATGCTGAAGTAATATGCTTACAATTAGAGATTTAGCAGAGGTACTGGTGCAGAAGCATCAGTTGGATTCACGTAGTGCGGAGACGTTCTTGAATGTCGTTATTGAGACTATCCATGAAGGACTTAAGAATGACCGCGTTGTTAAGGTCAAGGGGTTTGGAACATTCAAACTTACGGCTGTACGTGAGCGTGAGAGTATTAATGTGAATACTGGTGAGCGTGTGGTTATCTCCAGTCATGACAAGGTGTCGTTTACTCCTGATGCCGTTTTGCGTGACTTGGTAAACAAGCCATTCGCTCAATTTGATACTGTGGTTCTTGCTGATGGCGTTGACTTCGAGGATATGCCAGAGGTTGATACAGAGGATGGCGATGCTGCTGCCGATGAAACCGTTGAAATACCAGCTCCTGTACAAGAGCAGGCAAAGGTTGTTGCTATGCAGGTAGAGCAGAAGCCAGAGCCAATACCTGAACCTGTGCAAAAGGCTGAGCCGGAACCGGAACCTGTTGTTGAGCCTGTTTCTGAGCCAGAACCTACACCAGAACCTGTAGTTGAGGAACCAGTTGTAGAGGAAACTGCGGTTGAAGAGCCTGTTGTTGAAGAAACTGTTGTGGAAGAGCCTGCGGTTGAAGGACCAGTTGTTGAAAAGCCAGTTATAGAGGAACCTGTAATTGAGCAACCACAGCCAGAAGAGCCTGAAACTACAGATGCTCATGAGAATGTAGAGCCTACAATTGCTCCTGTCGTTTCGGAAGAGCCAGTTGCTCCGGAAAATCCGGTAGTTCCAGAGGTTCCGGAAACCCCGGAAATTCCAGAAGCTCCAGAATCCCCAGCTCCAGAAGAAGAGCAACAAGAAGAGGCGCAAGAAGAGCAGCCCGACTATATCTCTGAATTCTATGATGATGAAGAGAATGCTGGCTGCAAGAAGATGTTCCTGATTTACGCAATAATCGTGAACGTTATTGTTGCTGCGTTGTTCTTCGTGTTCGGATATTATGCCCGTTCAACCAATCTTCTCGGTATAGAAAAGGAAACTGCTGTAGAAACTCCTGCTCCTGCTGTTGAACAGCCAGAAACAACAACTCCAAAGCCTGCTGCAACAGAAACACCTGCCAAGGCAGAGGAAAAAGAAACTGCTGTAGAACAGAAGGAAGAAAGCAAGTCAGAGGAACAGAAGCCTGTAGCAGAGCCTAAGAAGGAAGAAAAAGCTGAGCCAAAGGCAGAATCAACTTCAAAATATGATAGCGATCCTCGTGTGAGGACAGGTGCATATCGTATTGTTGGCGTTGCCAATACCGTTACCGTGAAGAGCGGTCAGACGATCAAGTCTATTTCCAAGACATATCTTGGTGCTGGTATGGAATGCTATGTTGAGGCTTTCAACGGCGGTATTACCGAACTCAAGGAAGGACAGACAATCAAGATTCCTAAACTTGAGCTGAAGAAAAAGGGAAGTAAGGCAAAGAAGTGATTTGCCTGTATTTCTCACAGGAATGACGTGGTGTTAACATCACGTCATTCTTGTGTGTTGGTGGTAAGTCCTATGTAAGTCCCTTGTAACTCCTATGTTCCTCCTAACCAAACTCGGTGAAAGTCCGTTCCAGGAGCGGACTAAAATGGGACTTTCACCGAGTTTGGTTAGGAAGAACATAGGAGGTATAGCGAAGGCATAGAAAGGCTTTTTATGAGTGTATTTGTAGAAGTGCCCATAAATATACTTTGCAAATAGTTAAAAAGTTGAAAAGTATATGAAATGACAAGAATTTTATGTAACTTTGCACACTAAAATTAGAGAGGTGTCTAACCTTTCTTCAGTCGCTTCGCTTTGTGAAAGCATAGCAAGCTGACATACACTTAAATTTGGAAAATAAGAAAATCATATACAAATCAATGAGTAAGAAATTTACGGAACGTAAAGGACTGAACCTCGTGGAGACAAACAACGAGGTTCTTGCTGAGTGGGAGAAGAAAGATTTGTTCCACAAAAGTATAACCGAGCGTGAGGGCTGTCCTCAGTTCGTGTTCTTTGAGGGACCTCCTTCTGCAAACGGACACCCAGGTATCCACCACATGATGGGACGTACCATCAAGGATACATTCCTCCGTTACAAGACGATGAAGGGCTATCAGGTTTATCGTAAGGCAGGTTGGGATACTCATGGACTCCCTGTTGAGCTTTCGGTAGAGAAGAACCTCGGAATCACAAAGGAGGATATCGGTAAGAAGATCAGCGTTGATGACTATAATGACGCTTGTCGTAAGAACGTGATGATGTACACAGACGAGTGGACACAACTCACGAACAAGATGGGTTACTGGGTAGATCTCGAACACCCTTACATCACTTACGACAATAAGTATATCGAGTCACTCTGGTATCTCCTCAAGCAGCTCTACAACAAGAATCTGCTTTACAAGGGATATACCATTCAGCCATACTCACCAGCAGCAGGTACTGGACTTTCTTCTCACGAGCTTAACCAGCCAGGTTGCTATCGTGATGTGAAGGATACAACTGTTACTGCTCAGTTCAAGGTTCTTGATAATGTTGAGTTCAATAAGTCAGAACTCCCAACATACATCCTTGCATGGACAACAACCCCTTGGACACTTCCATCAAACACAGCTCTCTGTGTAGGTCCAAAGATTGACTATGTTGCTGTTAAGGGCAATAACCCTTACACAAACGAGGAAGCTGTATATGTACTTGCTGAGAGCCGTCTTTCTGCTTACTTCCAGCCAACAAAGGACGAGGAAGGTAATGAGCAGCCAATAGAGATTCTCTGGAAGGGTAAGGGCTCTGACCTCGTAGGAATACATTATCAGCAGCTCATGCCTTGGGTTAAGCCATGTGCTCTTGAGAATGATCAGATTGTTGTCAAGGAGGCTGAGGCTTTCCGCGTAATCCCAGGTGATTATGTAACTACCGAGGATGGTACAGGTATCGTTCATATCGCTCCTACATTTGGTGCTGATGACGCCAAGGTGGCTAAGGATGCTGGTATTCCTTCACTTTTCGTAGTTGATAAGGCTGGCGATACACGTCCAATGGTTGACTTCACAGGTAAGTACTTCGTGAAGGAGGATATTGATCCTAAGTTCCTTGAGGCTTGCGTGAATGAGTCTTACTGGAAGCACGCAGGAAACTTCGTAAAGAACGCATACGACCCTAAGTATAATGTTGGTGGTAAGTATGACGAGAAGGCTGCATCAAAGGATATGGATCTCAACGTAATCCTTTGCCTTGAAATGAAGGAAGAGGGTAGTGCGTTCAAGATAGAGAAGCACGTACACAACTATCCACATTGTTGGCGTACAGATAAGCCTGTGCTCTATTATCCACTTGACTCTTGGTTTATCCGCTCAACTGCAAAGAAGGAGCGTATGGCAGAGTTGAACAAGACAATCAACTGGCATCCAGAATCTACAGGTTCTGGTCGCTTTGGTAAGTGGCTTGAGAACCTGAATGACTGGAACCTCTCACGTTCACGCTATTGGGGTACTCCACTTCCTATCTGGCGTAATCGTGATACTAAGGAAGAAATCTGTATCGGTTCACTTGAGGAACTCTACAACGAGATAGAGAAGGCTGTTAAGGCTGGTGTTATGCAGAGTAACCCACTCAAGGATAAGGGCTTCGTTCCTGGTGATATGAGTCAGGAGAACTATGACCGCATAGATATCCACCGTCCATACGTTGACGACATCAAACTTGTGGGCGAGAGTGGTAATGTTCTTACTCGTGAACTTGACCTTATTGATGTATGGTTTGATTCTGGTGCTATGCCATACGCACAGATTCACTATCCATTCGAGAATAAGGATGTGATTGATGCTCGTAACGCATATCCTGCTGATTTCATCGCAGAGGGAGTTGACCAGACTCGTGGTTGGTTCTTTACTCTCCATGCAATAGCAACAATGGTATTTGATTCTGTTGCATATAAGAACGTAATCTCTAACGGTCTTGTACTTGACAAGAACGGTATCAAGATGTCAAAGCGTCTGGGTAACGTAATCAATCCATTCGATTGCATCGGTACATACGGTACAGATGCTGTTCGTTGGTACATGGTTACAAACTCATCTCCTTGGGATAACCTCTCATTTGACCCAGAGGGCGTTAAGGATGTTACAAGTGCATTCTTCGTTAAGCTCTATCAGGCTTATTCATTCTTCACTCTCTATGCAAATGTTGATGGCTTCACATACGAGGAGGCTGATGTACCATTCGCAGAGCGTCCTGACTTCGACCGTTGGTTGCTTTCAGAACTCAACTCTCTCGTTAAGGATGTAGATAAGTATCTTGCTGATTATGACGTTACTCCTGCAGGTCGCTTGATCCAGAACTTCGTCATCGACAAGCTCTCTAACTGGTACATCCGTCTGAACAAGAAGCGTTTCTGGGGTGGTGGCATGACACTGGACAAGCTCTCTGCTTACCAGACACTCTATACTTGCATCGACACAATCGCACGTCTGATTGCACCTGTCGCTCCATTCTATGCAGATCAGCTCTTCCTCGACCTTAACACCGTAACAGGTAAGGACAAGTCAGAGAGCGTTCATCTTGCTAAGTATCCAGAGGCTCGGGAGAATCAGATTGACAAGGAACTTGAAGAGGCTATGCAACTTGCTATGCAGGTGACATCTATGGTTCTCTCTCTTCGTAAGAAGGTGAAGATTCCTGTAATTCAGGCTTTGCAGACAATCTCAATTCCTGCTTCTGATGCAGAGATGAAGGCTCGTATCGAGCGTATGGCAAGCGTTATCCTTGCTGAGACAAACGTGAAGGAACTGCAGTTTATCGAGGATGGTGCAGGAATGCAGCTCGTTAAGAAGGTGAAGTGTAACTTCCGTACGATGGGTAAGAAGTTCGGTAAACTCATGAAGAGTGTAAATGCTGCTGTTATGGCTATGAGTCAGGAGCAGATTGCAGCTCTTGAGGCAAACGGAACTATCGACCTCATTGCAGAAGGACAGAACGTAACCGTTGAGGCTGTTGATGTTGAGATTATCTCTGAGGATATCCCAGGATGGACAATCGCTCAGGAGGGTAAGATTACCGTTGCTCTCGACATCGAGATTACTCCTGAACTCAAGAATGAGGGTATTGCACGTCTTATCATCAAGCGTGTGCAGGCTCTTCGTAAGGAGCAGGGCTTCGAGATAACAGATAGAATCAGCGTGGTACTCCAGCAGAATGATCAACTTGCCGAGGCTGTCAAGGTATTTGGTGATCATATCTCTGCACAGGTTCTTGCTAACTCTCTCACTATAGGTGATGCAGAGGGCGGTTCTGAACAGGAGTTTAATGACTTTAAAGCTTTAGTGAAGGTAACCAAGGATTAATCCTTTGGTTACTCTTCAACCTAATACAATATTAAATCTAGGTATCTATAAAATCTAAAACAACATGGCAGAAATAAAGAAACGTTATAGTGATGAGGATCTTGAGGAGTTCCGCAAGATAATTGAGGAGAAGCTTGAGGTTGCGCGTAGAGACTACAAGCAGATGATGAGTGTTTTGCGTAATGATGACGGTAATGACGTTGCTGACACATCACCTACATACAAGATCCTTGAAGAAGGTTGCATCACCCAGACAAAGGAGGAGATGATGATGTTCGCTTCTCGTCAGGAGAAGTTCATCCGTGGTCTTGAGGCTGCTCTTCTGCGTATTGAGAACAAGACATACGGTGTTGACCGTATCACAGGTGAGCTGATCCCGAAGGAACGTCTCCGTATTGTTCCTCATGCAACACTCAGCGTTGAGTCAAAGAACGCACGAAAGAAATAATGACAAAGAAACAGAAACAACAGACAGTCGTTTCCGTATTGATTTTTCTTAGCATTCTTATTATTGACCAGGTCATAAAGATCAAGGTCAAGACTGGAATGACTCTTCACGAAAGCATACGTATCACCGACTGGTTTTATATTACTTATATAGAGAACAACGGAATGGCATGGGGAATGTCCATCATGCCAAAGGTGATGCTGAGCATCTTCCGTCTGGTGGCAATCTTCGCTATTGGCTGGTATATTGCCAAACTGATACTGAAAGGCTCAAGTTGGCTGTATATAGTGCTTCTATCTATGGTTCTTGCTGGAGCTGCAGGAAATCTGATAGATTGCATGTTCTACGGAATGATATTCTCTGGGGCTTCTCCTGAATACACCTCGTATTTAGTACCTTGGGGAACAGGATATGCTCCTTTCCTTGAGGGTAGGGTAGTGGATATGTTCTATTTCCCTCTCATAGTGACCAACTATCCTGACTGGTTCCCTATATGGGGGGGCGAGAGGTTTGTGTTCTTCGGTCCTATATTCAACTTTGCCGATGCAAGCATTAGCGTAAGCGTTGTTTCATTATTTCTTTTCTGTAGAACGGAGATTCAACAACTGTTTAAGTGAAGAAAATACTATACATACTCATATTTATTGTGGGCATAGCATCATGTTCCTCCGACTCCTCAGACGTATTGTCAATGGGCGAGATGGAGGACATCTTGTATGATATCCATTTGTCGCAAGGCATTTCGAATGGCGAGAATAGCAGTAAGAGAATATATACGGAAATCACTAACCGTGAGGCCATTTTCCGTAAATATGATATTACGCAGGCCGAGTGGGATTCTTCGTATAACTATTACTGCCGTCATGCTGATAAGCTACATACAATCTATCAGAATCTTTCTGAACGTATTCGTTCAGAGGTGATAGATCTTGGTGGTGATGTCTCGCTTGATGAAACAACGCTTTCGGGTGATACGATAAATATCTGGAATTCAGAACGTAACTTCATCCTTATGCAAGAGTCACCTTACAATCTTAACCGTTTTGCTATAACGGCAGATTCAACGTTTAAGGCTGGTGATGTGCTGACGCTTCAGTTTGATAGTAAGTTCATTTTCCAGGAAGGCTCACGTAATCTTGTGGCAGTCTTTGCTGTTACTCTCTCAAATGATAGTGTTGTGTCTCAGTATAATCAAGTAAGTTCCGACGGAAAGTACACACTTTCATTTAGTGACAACAAGCGTTTGGGAATTAAGTCGTTGAAGGGATATTTTGTCTTGCTTCGTAATAACAACGAACAGGTATCTACAGCCTTCCATCTGGTTTCTGTGGAGAATGTCAGAATGATTCTTGCTCATTCCAAGGAGAAAGTTTTAGAACAGCCAGTTGAACCAGAGCCTGCTGATAGAAAAGATACGCTCAGAACGGATTCTGCTCCTCGCATTAACCATGATGAGCTATTGGTTCGTCCGGGAATGCAGCGAGTTCGTATGTAATTGTCATTATTCTATTTTCAATTCATTAGATGTTACCATCAAGGTTACTCGATAATGCGGTTAATCAGTTCTCACGTCTTCCAGGCGTGGGAAAAAAGACTGCGCTCCGACTTGTCTTGTATATGCTTCGTCAGGATAATGAGTTTATGGACGAGTTCACGGGTGCTCTTACGCAGATGAAGCGAGAGATTAAGCATTGTAGCGTATGCCATAACATTTCTGATACAGATGTCTGTTCTATATGCTCTGACTATCGCAGGGATCCAAGTATTGTATGTGTTGTGGAGAACATACAGGATGTGATGGCGGTTGAGAATACTCAGCAGTTTCATGGGCTCTATCATGTGCTCGGAGGCGTAATCTCGCCAATGGATGGTATAGGACCGTCGGATATTGAGATTGACTCACTCGTAGAGCGTGTATCTACAGGAGAGGTGAAGGAGGTTATTTTTGCCCTTGCCAGTACTATGGAAGGTGACACAACCAATTTCTATATCTCTAAGCGTCTTCAGCAGTTTGATGTGAAGCTTAGTGTCATCGCCCGTGGAATAAGCGTTGGTGATGAACTTGAATATACCGACGAACTCACCCTCGGGCGTTCAATTGTTAATCGTGTTCCGTTTGAATAATCTTTAACACCTATTTATATAATACCAATTACCTATGTTATTCTATATTCAGATTTTCTCACTTGCCCTTTCACTCATTACTATATATGCTTGCTTGAAGTGGCTTCGTAATAAAGCGCTTTATCGCATATCACTATGGGCAATAGCCTTGGTGGTTGATGCTATCGTTTATTTTGTATATGAATATACAGGAGCGGGATATCTGGCGATAATGCTTATTATATGTATTCCGTTTATCTTCCGTAAGAAGAGAAAAGAACAAGAAGGAGAATAGTAATGCTGAAACTTCGTGCCCTTGAACCTGAAGATTTGGATCAGCTCTATGCCATAGAGAATGATCTTGATGACTGGGAGTATTCAAGCATGAGTGCTCCGTTCTCGCATTATGCTTTGCGAGATTATATTGCCAACCAGCATTGCGATCTTACCATAGATCAGCAGGTGCGTCTTGTGGTATGTGATGATGCGGATGAACAACAGGTCGTAGGACTTGCCGATATCTTCAATTTTGATGCTCGTCATCGTCGGGCGGAGATAGGACTTGTCATCGCAAAGAAATACCGTAATCGCGGATTTGCTTCTAAGGCTGCCCTGTTATTAGTTGACTATGCAGAGAGAACATGTCTCTTAGATCAGCTCTATGCGTTCATTTCTGTAGAAAATGAATCTTGTTGTAAAGTTTTTGATAAGATTGGCTTTAAACGTGCATCAATTCTCAAAAATTGGTTCATAAACGCAAAAACTTCCTCAGATTCCATTATTTTTCAATATTTCTTAAAAAAAGACTGAGAAAAATTTGGTGGATTCAGAAAAAATGCCTACCTTTGCACTCGCTAAAAAGAAATAACGATTTTGGTGCGTTAGTTCAGTTGGTTAGAATGCCAGCCTGTCACGCTGGAGGTCACGAGTTCGAGCCTCGTACGCACCGCCACAATCGTAAGTCTTAAAGCAAAACTGGTGCGTTAGTTCAGTTGGTTAGAATGCCAGCCTGTCACGCTGGAGGTCACGAGTTCGAGCCTCGTACGCACCGCAAAGGTTCTTACAGAAATGTGAGAACCTTTTTTCATTTTTACAAGATTGTACAAAATGGTAAGTTGTATATAGTAAATAGAAAACTGTACATTATAGATACTGAATTGTACATTGTAAATGGTAAATTGTACATGATATGATACAAGACATTCAGCTTCGCGTATTGCCTCAGATAGCATCTGATTCATCGCTTATCATCAATTATATTGCGGAAGAGAAAGGTATTGATGCACGTACCATCAAGGCTATCCGTATTGTTCGTCGTAGCATAGACGCACGTCAGCGTCAGGTCTATGTCAACCTTACTGTGCGTACATACGTCAATGAGGAGCCGATAGACCTTGCTTATACTGTTACCGAATATCCGGATGTTAGCAAAGGTAAGCCTGTTATTGTGGTAGGGGAAGGTCCTGCTGGACTCTTTGCAGCCCTCCGTCTTATAGAGCATGGGCTTCGTCCTATTGTTATTGAGCGTGGAAAGGATGTGCGTGAGCGTAAGAAGGATCTTGCTCGTATTAAATCAGAGCAGAAGGTGAATGATGAATCAAACTATTGTTTCGGCGAAGGAGGTGCTGGTGCATATAGTGACGGTAAACTCTATACCCGAAGCAAAAAGCGTGGCAATATAGAGAAAATCCTTAATGTCTTCTGTCAGTTTGGCGCTTCTACCAATATTCTTGCAGATGCACATCCGCATATTGGTACGGATAAACTGCCTATCGTTATTGAGAATATGCGAGAGCAGATCAAGAAGTCGGGTGGTGAAGTGCATTTCCAGACAAAGATGACAGAGCTTCTTCTCAAGGGTGATGAAGTGGAAGGTGTTCTTTGTCATAATTTCGTGACAGATACAGATGAGACTTATCTCGGTCCTGTGATTCTTGCTACTGGTCATTCTGCTCGTGATGTATATCGTTATCTCGCTCATGCAGGAATTCATATCGAGGCAAAGGGAATAGCCGTAGGTGTGCGTCTTGAGCATCCTTCACAGCTTATTGACCAAATACAGTATCACAACAAGCAAGGTCGTGGCAAGTATCTGCCTGCAGCCGAATATTCTTTTGTCACTCAGGTAGAGGGTAGGGGAGTATATTCTTTCTGTATGTGTCCTGGTGGCTTTGTAATTCCTGCGGCAACAGGTCAGGAGCAGATCGTTGTTAACGGAATGAGCCCAAGCAATCGTGGCGGCAAATGGAGTAACTCTGGTATGGTTGTAGAGGTAAGACCTGAGGATATTGCAAATGGTGATGCTAACGATCCACTCGTTGTAATGCACTATCAAGAGCAACTCGAAAAACTATGCTGGCAACAGGGAAATATGAAACAGACGGCTCCCGCACAGCGTATGGCTGATTTCTGTAAGGGAAAACTTAGTTATGACCTTCCAAAGTCAAGTTATGCGCCAGGCTTGGTTAGTTCTCCGCTTCATTTCTGGATGCCAAAGGAAGTGGCTGGTAGGTTGCAGCAAGGCTTTCAGTATTTTGGCAAGCAACGTCACGGTTTCCTCACGAATGAGGCTTGCTTGATAGCAACAGAGACACGAACCTCATCGCCTGTAAGAATCACTCGTGATGCAGAAACGCTTCAGCACGTCACAATACGCGGTCTTTATCCATGTGGTGAAGGGGCTGGATATGCAGGAGGCATAGTTTCTGCTGGCGTTGATGGAGAACGCTGTGCAGATATGCTTGCGGAAGCGTATAAATAAGAAATGAGATGTGAAACAGCTTTCCGTTGCATTCATAATAGGATTGTTCTTGGGTAGTGTTGTTGCCGAGCAATTATCATCAACATCACTATCCATACTCCTTGTAGCGCTATTGTTTGCAGGGATATATATAGAATCGGAAAGACTTCGCACTATAATCTTTTTTTTCGCATTCTTCACGATTGGTGTGCTGAGAATGGCGGTACCGGATGTTCCATTGCATATTGATGCTCTCGTAGCTTCTTTTGAGCCTTTGAGAAATCAACTGAGCGATGGATTTGTTCGCTATGGTATTACTGGAGATGAGAATGCTGTGGTTAATGCTATGGCACTTGGAGATAAGAGTGGTATAAGCCATTATTTGAGAACTGTGTATTCGCAGACAGGAGCCTCGTATGTTCTTGCAATTTCAGGAATGCATCTCGCTATAATCTATTTCATGCTTTCGTGGGCTGTTATGCGAGCTATGCTATGGTTTTATGCCATTCCTGATTTATTATGGGAGAAA
The DNA here is from genome assembly GCA_946411565.1 of uncultured Prevotellaceae bacterium. Lineage (GTDB taxonomy): Bacteria > Bacteroidota > Bacteroidia > Bacteroidales > Bacteroidaceae > Prevotella. Next base: position 16,069 of record CAMKEM010000033.1, read on the forward strand.
CTACCTGTTGAGAGAAATATTCGTTTGAAAAACACGATAAAGCCATTATTGCGTTTTAGACCTTTAGAACAGGCATGGCGTAATATCTCTACTATTCTGATTCTTTCGGTAATCTGGCTATATGTCATTCTCGTTGGAATGTCACCTTCGGTAGTGCGTTCTGCTGTGATGCTTTCTGTATATGGAGTATCGAGGATGTTATTTCGGAAGCATGAAGTAATAACTGTACTTGCTATTACAGCCTTCCTTACGCTTATGCTAAGTCCTTTGTCTATCTTCGATGTTGGTTTTCAAATGTCGTATCTCGCAGTCTTCGGAATAGGCGTATATATGCCACGATTGATGCGTCTTGTTTATAGAGAGAACGTCAATTGGTCGGAAGATTCCCCTGCATTCACCATTCGAAATTTCTTTGTGTGGATATATGGCACTCTTGCCCTTTCTTTCTCTGCACAAATAATGGTAATGCCGTTAGTGGTCTATTATTTCCACATTTTGCCTTGCTATGGTTTGATAAGCAGTCTTGTAGTTTCTGTAACGGCGATGATCATTGTAGGTTTCTCATTAGTCTTTTTGATATCATTATTTTTGCCTTTTGTTATGGTGAATGAGGCTCTTGCATATATGCTGAGTGCGGTGACACGCTTTCAGAATGTATTCCTTGAGCATATCGCCGCACTCCCATATTCAGTTATTGCAGATATTGAAATAAATATCTGGCAACTCCTAATAATCTATGTTGTTATCTTCTGTGTGAGCAGAATCGCATTTATTTTACTGCGATCTTCTTGCCCTTCACGATATTGATACCCCTGCTTACAGACTTCTTCTGTACGCCATTGATATCATAAATCTTGTCATTAGCTTTGTTGTCTGCTGAAATCTTGTTGATAGCAGTAGTGCTCTTCTCGTTGTGAACAGGGATGAAGGTCACGTCCTTGTCACCATCCACGGTAATGTAGCAACGTGTTGCATAGCATCCTGTAGTACCGTCGATTTTCACGAACTTAGACTCTGCGTTGTCCACAGCAAAGATGCCATAGATGTTATTGCCGTTCATTATTCTGTCGCTACCGTTGAAGTTCACAGTATAGCCATTTGTAGAGAATGAAACCTTTGACTCGCCTGCAGAGAGTGTTGACTCAGTAGTAATCTTCACGTTCTGTGGCTCACCTGTGAAATAGAGGATATAAGGAGTATTTGCCTTGATGCCCTCAGACTTAGCGTCCTCGAAATACAGCTTCATCTCATTTTCGTCTCCCGAAATACCTGTGAGAGCCTCCAGACGGCAGTCGTTGCCGAAGCACTCATTTATTTTGTCTGTTGAAAGGTCGAATGGGAAGCTAACAGTATTCCAACCTGTGAACATATAGCGGTTCATTTTCACGTCAGCCACCTGACCGTCATATTGCTCCATGTTAGTGCCATTGATAGAGCTTATGGTTACAGACTTTGACTGAGCCGAAGCAAATAGGCTCATAGACAGAAGCACTGCTGCAAGAGTAAATTTCTTTATCATATAGTATCTGTTTAAGTTGTTATAGTTTATGGTTTACTACATTCTGCGGCAAAAATACAAAAATGTTTTCATTCATCCAAATATTTTCGCAGAAAAAGTAAATTTTCTCTTTCCTGAAACAAATTTTCAGGTCATCATCGGAATTTTATAACAATATTATGGTATCAACAACATTAATATTGCATAAATGGTTATTCTAACATATTTGCAAATAGTGGATTTTTCGTTTATCATCCCTTTGTTGTAAAGTTATTCTTTGTCTTTTTCTAATCTTTCTGCTGCAGCCTCTTCATAATCAAGTAGCAATTTGTTGAGCTTGTCTATCATATTTTTATTTGCGTCATTATCTGTTTGACAAAGTTCATCTATATACTCATTTACCATACAGAATTCATCATCTGTATTTATCTTGCCTCTTGCTAATATTCTGATAACTTCAGAGTTCGGATCAGAATGACACGATATACAAGTAAAACTAATGAACGCCCAAATAAATATTCCGACAAAAACAAATATGTTCGTATATCTCTTTTTCATAATTCAGCTTTTAAAATCTAATGTTTCTCAATATGAGTGCAAAGTTACATCTTTTTCCCGAAACCTCCAAACAAATCAAGTGAATTGTGAAAACAGACAGAGAATAACTCAAGATACATGTATTTGGCATAGCGGAATCTTTTATGTTTCTCCATGACTTGTCCATCAGTTCTCCATAGATACTCCATCGAAACGATGGACTTGCGATGGAGTAACGATGGAGTAACGATGGAGTATCTTCGAAGGAAGAACGGAAAAACAGCGGAGTTTCTTGCATGGAAAATCCTATGTTCTTGGGGCGGAAAATCAAGAATGAGAGAAAAGAAAAATCCCCCACTGCCAAGGATGTTTATGGAGGTGTGGGAAATAATAGAGTTGTCGAATCAAGAAAAATACGGAACTATTTATTCATCAAGAGGGAAGTCCTTGCAAGATGAACATTCAACCTTTTCTGGTAAATATTCGTCATAATAAAACGACATTCGAGAAAGTTTCACAAATGACTTCTTTTCAATGTCATACATAACGAAGAGAACAAAGGCATATTTTCTTTCTCCATTTATGATTTCATCGAATATACTAAAATTACTTCTTGCATTTTGTACATTATTATCAGAGTAATAGATTTTATTATCCTTCCCCTTATACCCTATGACGATTTTTGTAATTTCTTTTCTTTCCTTGATTTTTTCTATATTCTTCAATATAGTAGAATCTAATTCCATGGATTTGAAATTGGGGTCATATAAGAAATCGGTGGCTTTGACCATAAGTGAACTGGCAATATATGACTTGTTGAAATATTGACCTCCTGGTTTTAACAACCTTAAATATAAATCAAAAATACCATTCTTTATTCTTGTCTTATCAATTCTAAATTGTGCCAACGTATCTATATGAACGATGTTCAGAGTGTCATTTGAAAGACTCCATTTGAATTCAATATTTTTATATTTGGGGCCACGATCAGGGATAACAACATTTCCTTTTCCATTTTCGTTGAAATAAAAATCCCATCCCACATTTGCATTAATGTAAGAAATATTACCGGAATTAAAATCTCCTCCTTTAGGTATGAATGCAAAGGTTGTAACTCCCCATTTCCCCAACATATTCTCTGCATTAAATGCAAGTGACTTGTGTTGAGACAATAGAGCAAACAAGAGAACAAAACATAATTTAATTCTGTATTTCATTCTTAATGAACTTTGAAGATTAATGATTAATTTCTTGAATCTTGTTAATTCCGAGGACAAAAGTAAACAAATAATCTAATACAACCAAATGAAAACGGGGAAATATCAAATAGTAAATATTCTTACCTATTTTGAGTTTACGATTCATCATCATACTCAGAAGCATTGCTCTGGCAGCCTTTATATACAAATGATTTATTACAATATTCATAATAGAAGCTTATACTCCAATCATCTCTTTCCTCTAATGTAATCTCATATTTGAGGGTAGAATCATTTTTCAATTCTGGTGTTACATAAGTAATACACATACGTTTATAATCTCCCACTTGCTTAAATTCTTTCATTTCAGGAAGATTGAGCAATTCCTCACGGGTGATTGTTTTCTTGAATATATAGTCACCATCACCGATATATATATTGAGTTTCCTATCATAATGTACGATAGTATCTACACCAACTCCAACATTTAGATATGGGTTAATGCACAATTCCGTACTGTCATTTTGTGTAAAATGTTTTACATGGAAACAACCGATGACAGAATCAAGAAAACAAGCAATACTATCATTTTCAGGAGGCATTATTTTACTAATACTATCATTCTGAGAAACATTGTTAATGCTATTATCTTCACATTCACTTTTTTCGTCCTTTATTGCTGATTTGTCTCTGCAAGAACCTAAAAGTAATAATCCTAAAAATATAAATGCAAGAAAACCTTTCTTTTTCATATGTTTCAAACTTTTATTGTATAAAACGTAATGTTCGGATATTGCTCATTTCGAGGGCAAAAGTAAACAAAAAAACTAATACGACCAAATGAAAACGGGGAAAACTTTTATGTAAAATGTATAAGTAACTATCTTCATCTTCTGATATAAATTATTTCCTGTGATTTTCTTTGGCAGTTTGGGATTTATTGTTTACTTTTGCCATCTGAAAGAACTATATCATAGTTGATGTTCAATGAAGATAATGATTACTTTATTGCTAGTGTTATTTACAATTCCATTAGCAGCTGCCAATACAAAAACTTTTGAAGGTGAATTTGTGTATTACAATTCTCCTTGTCTTGTATATTGCACATACTCTGATAGCGAGAGTAAAGAGAAGAATGTGTATTTGCAGAACTTAAAGACTAATCAAAAGGATTCGCTATTGTCCGTAGAAGTGAAGTTTTTTGGGGATATGCTTTATTATTGCGACAACAATACAATTAAGAAAAGGCATCTTTTGCAAGAGCCAAAAGCAAAGGACTCTGTGTTCTTAAAGACAGAGTTTGAGATAGATAATTTCTATATTGACAATCGTGATGTTATAATTGCGGAGATAGACACCTCTTATGAAAAGGTTAATATAAAGCATTATGTTGATGGCGTCTGTTCTTTCAGACAATCTGTTCCTTGTGCTCCACAGGAAATGGAAGGGCAAATCTCAAGGATTTATGAATTTGAAGATTGTTATGTTATATCAGTACAATATGACTTGTACGTTTTTGATAAAAGAGAAAAGAAATTAGTAAAGTTATTGGAAGGCTGTACGGATTTCTCTGTGGATGAAACTGGTAATATTTACTATACACAAAACTCAGAGGATTTTCTTGTGAAGACTTTGTTCGTATGTAATGTAAAAGAGCCAACCCATAAACGTGAAATTACAAAGTCTTCAGGTGGTATAGAGACTTATAGTTATAAAATAAACGGTAAGAACAAATGCTTTGCTTCAATTGAAGATAAACTATATGAACTGAAGGATCTGCAACTTCAACCTGTTTCACATATCAAAATTTCTGTAAATGATGATTCCGAGGTGACAATAAACATGAAAGAATGCAATTTTGTGCTAAGTTATTAAATAATAAAGTATTGATAGAAGATTTATGTGAAAAATTAATCTCATGCCTAAGTACCTCCCTTCATCCTCCCATGTAAGTCCGTTATACCTCCGTTACTAAACCGTTCCAAATCCGTTCCTAAGAATCGGGCAAAAAGCGGAGGCAGAGCGAAGGCATAGCGAAGGGAGAGCGAAGGCATAAGGCTTTGCCAATTGAAAATTGACAATTGAAAATTATGAATTGAGAATTGATAATTCTACCTCAGAAAAAACTTTTTCGCGATAATCCTACATACCTACATCGGCACCCTATATAACGTGCACAGTCTTAGTGTTTTACACGGATTTCAAATACCGCATAAACCTACACTAATCCTACACTAAACCTACACTAATCATGCCTGTCAAGGCATGAAATTAATAATTAATAATGAGTAATGAATAATTTGATTAGTATTATCTGCGCTCAAATCAATTATCAATTATACATTATTAATTATCAATTAACCTACATAAGAATGTAGGTTCTGTGTAGGATTAGTGTAGGTTTATGCGATATTTAAAATCGCTGCAAGCTTTTGTGCATCAATAGTTTACAATGCCTGTAGATGTAGGTATGTAGGATTATCGCGAAAAAGTTTTTTTTCAAGCGCAAAAATGCTAATATTTGTATCTTTGCGCCTCTGCGTTTTTTATGGATATTCCACTTTAAGGTTTACCTTTTAATATAATAAAAGGCTGACTTCACAGCCAGCCATATTATTATACAAAAACATTATGAACTTTATCTTATAACAAAAATCAAGAAATCCGTGAGAGCATCATCTCTTGATTAGAGTGTGCTTGTCTCTGATTTCTGGGTGCAAAGGTACGACTTTTTGCGGAGTCTCACAATACCAAGAAATAGTGATTTTGTGTCAGTATTCTATGGTATGGTGATGATAAAACAATAACTTGGAACTATTTATTAAGTGTTTTTGTTGAGGGCGGCTCATCTTTTTGGCTGTTTTGAAGCCACTCATCAGTCATGATGCCCGCATCTGCATTTTGCACGTAAGCAAAAGCTCTTCTTCGTGAATCCAATACATCTCAAAAATCTGAGTTTAAATCGTCCCAATTTATTATTTCATCATCACTATGGCCAAAATGTGACATTTTTCTACTAAAATGCAGAAAAAAGTGAGAAAATGTTTGTAAGTTTGGAAAAAAAATAGTAATTTTGCACCGCATTTAGCAATAATTGCATCAAATTTAGAAACAAAAATAAATAGTTGAAATATGAATAAGAATTTCTCATCTTATTATTATTACTTTTACTTTTACTTTGCAGGGAACTGTGAAGCGGGAAGTTGCGTGTAAATTTCAACTTAAGACAAACGAAACCAAATGTTAGGTTTTACGTAAAGTCCCGCTTCATACAAATGATGCGGGACTTTTCGTTAGTAAGGACAAAGGTCAAAGGACAAAAGACAAAGGTCAAACGGGAAAAAGCCTCAGACCTTAGACTTTAGACCTTAGACAACAAAAATATAAATAATGAAAAGAATAGCTATACAGGGTATCATCGGGTCGTTCCACGATATTGCGGCTCATCAGTACTTCGAAGGCGAGCAGATACAGATTATATGCTGCCAGACTTTCGAGGAGGTCTTCGAGAAAATGAAAGAGGACCCTACGACATTGGGTATGCTCGCTATTGAGAATACCATTGCGGGCAGTCTGCTGCACAACTATGAGTTGCTCCGTGACTCTGACACCACTATCGTGGGTGAGCATAAGCTCCACATCCAGCACTCTATCAACTGCTTGCCAGAGGACGACTGGGACACAATCGAGGAGGTTCACTCTCATCCGGTAGCCCTGATGCAATGCCGTAACTTCCTGAGCAAGTATCCGCACATCAAGGCTGTTGAGGATGAGGATACTGCAGGATCGGCAGAGAAGATTCACCGCCTTGGCAAGAAGGGATGGGCTGCCATCTGCCACTCTGATGCAGCACGTTTCTATGGAATGAAGGTGCTGGAGGATTCAATCGAGGACAACAAGCACAACTACACGCGCTTCCTCGTGGTTAGCAATCCTATGAAGGCTGATTTCCTCCGTCCGCTGAATGAGGCTGACAAGGCGAGTCTCGTGTTCTCTTTGCCTCACGAGGAGGGTTCACTTAGTAAGGTGCTCACAATCCTCTCTTTCTACGGCATCAACCTCACAAAGATACAGTCGCTCCCTGTTATCGGTCATGAGTGGGAATATCTGTTCTATGTGGATGTGACCTACACCGACCTCATCCGATACCGTCAGTCAATTGACGCTATCGTTCCTCTCACCAAGGAACTGAAGATATTGGGAGAGTATAAGGGGAAGTAGAAACCCCTAACCCCGACCCTTCCCCCGTAATGGGGAAGGGGGATGAAAGTCACCTTTTTTAGTTGAAAATATATACAATAATTTATAGATAGCCCAACAGCGTTCAGTACTATCTTTCTCCTTGCCCCTTCACGGGGAAAGGATGCCCGAAGGGCAGGAAAGGGGTTGTGGGTTTGATTTTACAATATGAAACCAGCAGACAGATTAAATCTCGTACAGGAATATTACTTCAGCAGAAAGTTGAAGGAAGTTGCAAAACTAAATGCAGAAGGCAAGGACATCATCAGTCTTGCTATCGGCTCACCAGATATGCCACCATCACAGCAGACTATTGATAAGCTTGCGGAAGTGGCATCACAACCTTCAGCTCATGGATATCAGCCAACAATGGGTACACCAGAGCTTCGTAAGGCAATGGCAAACTTCTATAAGAAGTGGTATGATGTTGATGTGAATGCTGATACAGAGGTATTGCCTTTGATAGGTTCAAAGGAGGGTATTCTCCATATCACTCTCGCTCTCTGTAACCCTGGTAATAAGGTGCTCGTGCCAAATCCTGGCTATCCTACCTATACATCGTTGAGCAAGATTCTCGGTCAGCAGATTGTGAACTATGACCTTCGTGAGGATAATGGTTGGCAGCCTGATTTCGAGGCACTTGAGAAGATGGATCTTGAGGGTGTCAAGATTATGTGGACGAACTATCCAAATATGCCTACTGGTGGTCGTGCTATGCGTGAGACTTACGAGAAACTCGTTGATTTTGCAAAGCGTCATGACATCGTGGTGGTGAACGATAACCCATACTCATTCATCCTTTCTGACGAGCACCTCTCTATTATGCAGGTTCCGGGCGCAAAGGATTGTTGCGTGGAGTTCAACTCAATGTCAAAGAGCCACAATATGCCGGGATGGCGTGTGGGTATGTGCATCTCAAATCCGCAGATTATCTCTTGGGCACTCAAGATAAAGTCAAATATCGATTCTGGTACTTTCCGCGGACTTCAGTTGGCTGCTGCTGAGGCTCTTAACAATAACACTCCTGAATGGCATCACGAGGCTAACGTGGTTCTCTATCGCAAGCGTCGTGACGTGGCAGAAAAGATAATGGATGTTCTCGGATGTACTTACGACAAGACTCAGGTGGGTATGTTCCTCTGGGGACGCATTCCTGAGCACTATGCAACTTGCGAGGAACTCACAGAGAAGGTACTCCACGAGGCTCGTGTTTTCATCACTCCGGGCTTTATCTTCGGAAGCAACGGCGAGCGTTATATCCGTATCTCGCTTTGTGCAAAGGAAGAGAAGATACAAGAGGCTCTGGAGAGGATAAAAAAAGCAATTTAAAGGCCCCTCCCCCCGCCCTCCCGTTGGGAGGGAGCCGATTCGCGAATGGCCTTTCATCGACATAAGAAATAGATAAAAACAAAATAACCCCGCACTACCTCCAGCGGTTATGGTATGAGCAATCATTACTATATAAAAGATTCCCCCTTGGGGGGATAGGGGGCTAAAAATATGGAATTACAACTTACACCATTCGATCTTCCAAGTGACTTGAAACGTCCTTTCGTCATTGCTGGCCCTTGCTCGGCAGAGACAGAAGAACAGGTAATGAAAACGGCAACTCAGCTCGCTGAGAAGGGATGCCATATCTTCCGCGCTGGTGTGTGGAAGCCTCGTACAAAGCCAGGTGGCTTTGAGGGACACGGAGAGCCTGCCCTTCAATGGATGGCTCAGGCAAAGAAAGAGACTGGTATGCTCATGGGTACTGAGGTTGCAACACCTGAGCACGTTGAGCTTGCTAATAAATATGATATGGATCTGCTTTGGATTGGTGCTCGTACATCTGCCAACCCATTCGCTATGCAGGCACTTGCAGATGCCCTTCAGGGATATGACAAACCTGTGCTTGTGAAAAACCCTGTAAACCCAGATCTCGAACTCTGGATTGGTGCTCTTGAACGTCTTAATGCTGCTGGTGTCAAGCAGTTAGGTGCTATTCACCGTGGTTTCTCTTCATACGACAAGACCATCTACCGTAACCTCCCAATGTGGCAGATTCCTATCGAGCTTCGTCGTCGTATTCCAGAGCTTCCTATCTGCTGTGACCCTTCTCACATGGGTGGTAAGCGTGAACTCATCGCTCCTCTCAGTCAGCAGGCTATGGACCTCGGCTTTGACGGTCTTATGGTTGAGAGCCATTGCGATCCAGACAAGGCTTGGAGTGATGCAAAGCAGCAGGTAACTCCTGATGTTCTCGACTATATCCTCTCTATCCTTACCGTTCGTGACGAGGTTTCAACAACAGAGGGCATCAAGCTTCTCCGTAAGCAGATTGACGAGCTTGACAATGCTCTCATGGATTTGCTCTCAAAGCGTATGCGCGTATGCCGTGAGATTGGTCAGTATAAGAAGGAACATAACATTACTGTGCTCCAGACTGACCGTTACAACGAGATTCTCGACAAGCGTGGTGCTCAGGGTGCTCTCTGCGGTATGTCTTCTGATTTCGTAAAGCAGATCTTTGAGCATATCCACGAGGAGTCTGTTCATCAGCAGTTGGAGATTGTGAATAGGTAAAAAGCCGACCCAGGGGCCTCTCCCCCCGCCCTCCCCCGTAGGGAGTCGGAGAGCCCAAGAAGAATTGAAAATTGAAAGTTGAAAATTGAAAATAAATAATTGATATGCTTTTCGCCTTCCGGCTTCCTCCCTACGGGGGAGGGCGGGGGAAGAGGCCTCTTTTCTATGAAAATCTTAATCCTTGGCGCAGGAAAGATGGGAAGTTTCTTCATCGACACCCTCAGCTTCGAGCATGAGGTTGGCGTGTTTGAGAAGAACCCACAGCGTTTGCGCTACACATACAATTGTCAGCGATTCACGGAACTTGAAGAGATTCGTGAGTTTGCACCAGAGCTTGTAATTAACGCAGCTACAGTAAAATACACGATTCCAGCCTTTCAGGAGGTATTGCCATATCTTCCAGAAAGCTGTATCTTGAGTGATATTTCATCAGTAAAGACCAACCTCAAGGAGTATTATGAGAGTACTGGCCGTCGCTATGTATCTACTCACCCTATGTTCGGTCCTACCTTCGCAAACCTCAATCAGCTTTCTGAGGAGAACGCTATCATCATCAGCGAGGGCGACTATATGGGTATGTGCTTCTTCCGCGACCTTTACAGCAAGCTCGGTCTTAACATCTACGAATATACATTCGATGAGCACGACCGTACCGTGGCATACTCACTTAGTATTCCTTTCGTGTCAACATTCGTGTTTGCTGCTGTTATGAAGCCACAGGATGCCCCTGGTACAACCTTCAAGCGTCACATGCGTATAGCGAAGGGCGTACTCAACGAGGATGACTATCTCCTTCAGGAAATCCTTTTCAATCCTTATACGCACGATCAGGTGTCAGAGATCCGTGACGAGCTCAAGGAACTCCTCGACATCATCGACCATAAGGATGCAGACAGAATGAAGAACTATCTGACTAAGATCAGACAGCATATTAAGTAGTCCTTAACAAGGAGTAAAAGTAGTGCGAGGAGTTCAAGGAGTACAAGACAAATGAATATATACGTTATGTAACGATAAATGCTATCGTCTTGTACTCCTTGAACTCCTTGTTTCCTTTAACTTCAAAAAAAAGAGAAAATGTTTAGAACCTCTATCCTTTCTATTCTTCTACTTGCCGTTGTTTCTTGCTTTGCACAGAGCAAGAAAGAAGTGTTTCATCTTTGGGCAGATACTCCTGCACCAACATCTAATGGCATTACAAAAGCTGAAGAGAATCATGGTCTCTATGTAGAGAACGTGACAGATCCTGTGCTTACTGTCTATGTTCCGGAGAAGCCTAACGGACTTGCTGTAATCGCTTGTCCCGGTGGTAGTTATCTTCAGGTGTGGCAAGGCTCTGAAGGGCATAATCTTGCAGAGTGGTATAATGAGCAGGGCATAACATACGCTGTGCTGAAATATCGTTTGCCTAACGGACATAAGGAAGTGCCTCTCGATGATGTTCACAAGGCTATGCGCATAATGAAAGAGCATCAGAAGGAGTATGGCTTTACGCAGATAGGCATTCAGGGATGTAGTGCCGGAGGACATCTCGCTGCTACGGCTGCTACCCACTATGCTAATAAGGATGAGCGTTTCGACTTCCAGATACTCTTCTATCCCGTTATCTCTTTCGATCCTGCCTTTACCCACATGCTTTCGCGTGAGGATCTCATAGGAAAGAATGCTTCGGATGCAGATGTGCTTCTGTATAGCAACGAGAAACAAGTGACAAAGGACACGCCACAGGCTTTCATTCTTGCAAGTAGTGATGACGGACTTGTGCCTGTGCGTAACAGCATAGAGTATTATAATGCCCTTGTGGCTAATAACGTGCCTGTCGCTATGCACCTCTATCCTGTAGGAGGTCATGGATGGTGTGGCAATGAAAAATTTTATTATCGTCAGCAATGGATGTCAGATCTTAAGCAATGGCTTGCTGCACTTATTAAAAAATAGGAGGTGCAGTCCTTACTATTCGAAACGGAATGAAAAGTGACGAATAACCTCTATGTTAAGTAGGTAGTGACAAGGAAGATCCTTCGCTGATCCTCCGTACCAAAGTCGGTGCAAAGTCGGTGCAAAGTCGGTGCAAAGTCGGTGAAGGAACGGCGTTTCATCGAGTTTGCACCGATTTTGGTTAGGAGGAACAACGGAGGAATGGCTTTCTGACGGAAAAGATATAAAACACGAAAAACATAGGAATTGCAAAAAATGTTGTGCTTTCGATTGCGTTTCCTCGTTTTTTTTATTACCTTTGCATTCGTAAAATTCAGTAACATTAGGTAAAACTACACATTAAACGATTATAGAATGAAAGAAATATCATTATTTCTCATGGCAGTTGCATGTCTAAGCCTGAAGGTAGAGGGTAAAAGTAGTGTCAATTTGCATCTGATATCAGATAGCGATACCACGGTTCAAGTGAAGAATGATAGTGTTAAGTCAGAAAGTATTCCAGAGCAAAGTGTGAACTCAGATGAAGTAATAAGAGAGGTAATACTCCCTCCCGAGGACGAAATATATGACTTTGTAGAAAAATCACCTTCATATCCAGGTGGAATTCCTGCATTGAAAGAATATCTAAAGGAAAACTTGAATTTTCCTGAAGATACAAAACGTTGGGATAGGGTGATATTTGAACTCGTTATAGATACAGATGGCTCAATAATAAGAAAACGATATGATAATTCTGCAGAGCCGGCTGTAATAGAGGAAATAATACGTGTTATTGATGCTATGCCGAAGTGGAATCCTGGTAAGCATAAGGGTAAGATAGTAAAAGCGAGATATGTTTTACCGATATTCTCTGATAAAAAAAAGTATGAAAATTGATTGTGTTTCCTTGGAATTATATTACCTTTGCATTCGTAAAATTGAATAACATTTGTAAACTACACATAAAACAATATAAAATGAAAAAACTATCATTACTCCTTATGGCAGTTGCTTGTCTCTGCTCAGGAAAAGCCAATGCTCAGGATGGCAAAGGTTCAATCTATTTCGTGCCATATGTTGGCGTAAACTATTCTGATTTCTCTGGGGAATTTGAATTGTACGCTCAAGAAACAACAGGTAAGGTTAATTTTATGGGAGGTGCTCTCCTTGAATTTAAGGTTGCGGATAAGTCAGCAGTTATTGCTGATGTCAATTATCGTCGTCTTGGGACAAAAGCGAAAGAAAGAGGCACTTTTTCTGAACCCAAAAGTCCTTATTCTCTAAATATAGAGCCTGTAGAAATGGTGATTTCGGAAGATAAGAAATTTACATTGGATTATCTTTCTTTTGGATTACAATTTAAGCAGAATATTATAGATAGACTTTCTGTCAGAGCAGGTTTTGAATGCTCATACCTTTTGTCTGCAAGAAAATATTATAATTGGGTTATGTATTATAACCCTGCATTTGACTCTGCTACTGGTATGTACACTCTCACTCCAGAAGATAGAGTTGATGATTTCGACTTTTTTAATGGAATTAAGAGTGGAAAGGACTATTATGAAGAAATGGATGATATGTCTAAGGTTTGTGTATCTGTCCCTCTTGGTATTACCTACGAATATAAGAACTTCAGTTTAAATGCCACATATCATCTTCCACTTACAAATTGTGATAGTGGATGGGATGACCATATTCGTAATCAGGCTTTTGACTTCACAATAGGTTATCGTCTGCCATTGCGAAAGATATAAGAATATATTGAAATATTGAGTATGCCTATCAGGGTCTCTAATGATTCTGATAGGCATTTCTTATGTTTCATAATATTCCTTACGAAATTCAAAAAAAATCAAAAAACATTGCACATTAGAAAAAAATACTATAACTTTGCAATAAAGTTTTACGATTATTCTGAAATAAGGAATTAGAATTAACCAATTTAAATCGTTTTGGCGGTATGAAAAAGATATTTATATTATTCACTCTCAGCATAGCAATGAGCACAACTGCTTTTGCACAATATGATCAAGATGAACAGGATGAAATAAATGTTTACGTTTCAACAGGTTGCAACAAAGACAATCACTACCACATGTCAAGATATTGCAAGGAAACCATGTTCTGTCGTCATGAGCATGATAAGGCTGCTGTCAAGAAATGTCCTAATGAGTGCGTGCACATGGGGCATTTAGGTGCTACTACCCTCGATAGGGCTGAGAGCACAGGCAAGACTCCATGTCCAACTTGCTGCGGAAAGATGGTGAAGAAAAAGGACAAGAAGGATAAGAATAAAAAGAAGAAAAAGTAATTAGTATAAACGCATGATGTTTTAGTATATCGTCTGTCGTTTACTTATAAAATAGTGCCTGTCATAGTATGCGTACTTTGACAGGCACTTTTATTTTGTATTCGACGAATTCCTATATGACAAACAGCAAGCTGTTTTTAACTGACAATAATTCTTCGCAAGGCTCAGGCGCTACGCGGAGAATTGTTGTCAGTTTAGCATCGGAGATGCGTTTATTTCGAATTATTGGTGTCCGGTAAAACTTAAATCTCCAAACAAAAAATTGGGCTGATTCC
>CAMKEM010000034.1 GCA_946411565.1 uncultured Prevotellaceae bacterium
CAGCGCTCCTTTAATCACGCATCTATAGAATAACAGCCCTTACGGACTGCCCTATCAGGTGGCGGGCTTTCAGCCCTCGCAGTCTTGAATCTTTCGCTGAAGCTCATCAAGCTAAAGCAAGTCGTCGAACTCACGTTATTTAGAATGGCAGATCATCTGGGGATTCCTGTGTATCACTTACGCCTAAGTCATTCTCTACTTGTTCCATTTTGCTTATGCCTAAGTCAACGCCATGCTTCAGTTGCACCCATCTGCAAAGGATGTTGCACAGCAGGTTGTTGGCAATCATCATGTGAATCTTGGCTTCACGCTTCATTGGTTCGGGACATTCATACTCCTTGTATGATTGCATACGTATTCCGTTGGTGAGGTCAATGGAATGTTCCATAAAGATGTGTGAGGGATGGATGAAATCGTTTCCGTTCTGGTAAATCTCCTTTACGAGAGGATCAATCTCAGCGTATGAGTTGACGATGAAATTCTGAGTGAGACGGTTGCCCTCCTTGTCGGTGAGCTTGTTGATAGGCTTTCCTGATTGGTATGCCACATAGAACTCATCCCTGTTCTTGCAGGCGAGTCCAGCCCATGCAATGAGGAAGTTATCGAGTTGCATTCGTATGAGAGCGATTGCACACAGGTAGTTGCCGCTTTCGGTGAGTGCCTGATAGCCATTGTTTATAGCCTCAGCGCGGAAGGTGATGGAGTGTACGAAGAGGTCGATAGGCGTGGCAGATGTAATCTCCATAGCCTTGCGGAATGTATTGTAGGTTTTCTCGCTGTATCTCAGGTTGGAGATATAGGTGTAGGGGTATAGCTCGTTGATTCTGACCAAATCCCTGATGCCGTCCATGTAGTCACATACGGGGGTACGGATAGACGCTCTTATCCTTCTGTCGATACTATCCCTTGTTATCTCTCGGTAAACATTTTTTATTACCTCCTTATAGAAAGGAGCTATGTTCTTGTATAGCTTGGTTGTTATCATTCTTGTTATTTGTTCAGTAGAAATCGGAGCACAGTCTCGTTAAAGACTTCGGGATTCTTGTTCGCGATGAAATGTGTGCCGGGAATGTGGAGAGCTCCGCATTGGGTTTACCTTAGTATCTAAACGCCTCCTCCCCTCGGGGAGGTCGGGAGGGGGCTAATATTTCTTCAGTCCCTCTTTCAGGAACGAGATATAGGCGTCAATGTCCTCGTCGTAGGAGCGTGGAGAGGCGAGAAGCTTTTCTTCATTATTCAGGAGCACATAGTAAGGCTGGGTGTTAGAGCCGAACTTAGTGCGCTGGAGATAGCTCCACTTGTCGCCTACGGTGCGTAGCTTGCGAGGTTGATTGTTCTCCATTACCTCGATAGGCTCGGGTAGGGGAGTCTTGTCATCTACGAAAAGCTGGATGAGGACATAGTCGTTGGTGATCATATCCTTCACGCGGTCGTCGGTCCATACGGCAGCCTCCATCTTTCGGCAGTTAACACAGCCATAGCCTGTGAAGTCTATCATCACAGGTTTACCCGCAGCCTTTGCCGCCTGCATTCCCATTTCGTAGTCCTTGTATTTCGCCTCCACGGTCTCGCTCTTGTATAGGTTGAAGTCCTGAGTGCTCATAGGAGGTGCGAAGGCAGAGACAGCCTTGCATGGTGCTCCCCAAAGGCCAGGTACCATATAGAGGGCGAAGGCGAAGGAGCAGAGAGACATGAAGAATCGGGTTACGGAGGTGCGGGGATTGAGAATCTTCTCGCCCATCTCGTCATATTCATCCTCATCGTGAGGGAAGCGAATCCACCCAATGAGATAGCATCCGAGGAGGAAGAAGAGGATTATCCAGAGAGAGAGGAACACCTCGCGGTCGAGCAGGTGCCAGCCGTAAGCAAGGTCGGCTACTGACAGGAACTTTAGCGAGAAGGCTATCTCTATAAAGCCGAGTGTCACCTTTATGCGGTTCATCCAGTTACCAGACTTAGGGGCAGACTTCAGCCACGTTGGGAAGAAGGCGAAGAGGGTGAACGGAAGGGCAAGGGCAAGGGCGAAACCGAACATTCCCACCGCAGGACCTATGATGTTGCCAGATGTTCCCATCTCCACGAGGAGGAATCCGATGATAGGACCTGTGCAAGAGAAGCTGACGAGGGCGAGGGTGAATGCCATGAGGAAAATGCTCATCAATCCCGACGATGATGAGGCTTTCTTGTCAACGGCATTGTTCCAGGAAGAGGGTAGGGTTATCTCGAAGCCACCAAGGAATGAGGCTCCGAAGACTACGAGCATGAGGAAGAATAGGATGTTGAAGATGGCATTAGTTGACAGGGCATTGAGTGCCGATGCCCCGAAGATTGCGGTTACGGCAAGTCCGAGTGTGAGGTATATCACGATGATTGATACACCATATATAATAGCGTCTCTTATTCCCTTTGCTGATCGCACTACTTTTCCCTTTCCGTTTTCATCCTTGCTTGCTC
Source organism: uncultured Prevotellaceae bacterium (assembly GCA_946411565.1). Lineage (GTDB taxonomy): Bacteria > Bacteroidota > Bacteroidia > Bacteroidales > Bacteroidaceae > Prevotella. Next base: position 2,455 of record CAMKEM010000034.1, read on the forward strand.
TCTTTAGGAAGAAACTTACTGTCATAGGGATGATTGGCCATACGCATGGGGTGAGCAGGGCAATGAGACCACCGAGGAAGCCGAGAAGGAAGAGAGACCAGAGACCAGAATCCCCTTTCCCAGCGACCCCTAACCCCGTCCCTTCCCCCGTGATGGGGAAGGGGGTAGATACACTCTGATTGCTATCGGGTGTTAGGGTATCAGGAGATATGCTTGCATCATTTTCTTCTATTTGCGTTTCTTTTTTTTTAACGCTGTCAGTAGTATTAGCACCTTCTTTCACCTGTGGTGTGGAAGGCTTGGGGAGGGAGACAGTTCCACTATAACTGAAGTCAACGCTTGTAGGGGGAAGGCAAGTCTCATCATTGCAGGCACCGAATTCGAAGTATCCTTCAATCTTGTATTCCTTACCAGTAAGCTTCACCTTCTGGGTGAAGGTAACGTTATCCTCATAGTAAGCCACTTCACCATTCCATACAGCCTCAAACTTCTTTGTGGCAGGCTTGTTGGCTTTCAGAGGCCCTTCCACCTTAGCCCCTTCAATCTTATCCACATTGAAGGATGCGGCTATCGGACCGTGCTTCTCCTCTGGTGCATACACATGCCATCCCTTAGCCATTGTGCCAGAGAAGGAAATGGTAATCTCGTCGGGAGCCGTCTGCTGCATGGAGGAAGTGAACTTGACTTGGGCGTGGGAAAAGCCAGCAAAAAAAAGCAAAAGGATAAAGACCCACCCCCTTGCCCCTCCCATAAATGGAGGGGAGTAGATAGTCTTTTTGATTATGAAGACTATGTTATTATTTCCCATATTTGATTGTTTAGATTAGACAATTGTAATTACTCCTTCCCATCCACGGGGAGGGCTGGGGAGGGGCCTATTATTCTTTATTAGCTAAGTATTCCTTCGCATACTCCACGTAGTGAGCAGCATAGCTCTCAGCCTGATTAGGCTTAGTCTGCTTGATGAACTTTGCTGGAACTCCGCCCCATATCTCGTGAGGACCAATCTTTGTGCGTGAGAGTACGAGGGCACCGGCTGCAACGACTGCACCTTCGCCTACCTCTGCATTATCAAGAACGGTGCTGCCCATGCCTATGAGACAACCCTTTCTTAGAGTGCAGGCGTGTACTGTGGCATTATGCCCGATAGTCACGTCATCCTCCATAATGGTAGGGCCGGTAGTATTGGTTACGTGAACCACAGCACCATCCTGCACGTTGCAACGGTTGCCCATAGTGATAGGAGCAACATCACCACGTACTGTGGCACCAAACCAGACTGAGCACTCGTCACCCATTGTGACATCACCTACGATTGCAGCGTTCTCGCTGAAATAACATTCCTTTCCCCACTTAGGAGAAAGGTTTTTGTATGATTTAATTATAGCCATCTTCTCATTTACAATTAACCATTTACCATGTACCATTTTTATCGTACAACCTTGATTAGCAAGAAATTGTACATTGTACATGGTAAATGGTACATGACTAGGCATCAAAGAACACCTTTCCGTTAGTGTCCTCTGGTCTTACTATTCCCGGATATTCTGAATAGAAATCCTCCTTGAGGCGCTTCACATAGCGGCGAGCCTCATACTTAGCCATAGGCAGATCGTGCATGAGGTAGTTTCCGCAAGTGGCAGCAGTAGTGCCGGGAACCTCATCGTCATAGTCAACAACATATTGGAAAGCGGCAATCATCAGCTGGCGGATTTCCTCGCATGAATACTTACCTTTTAATATAAGGTAGTTGCCTGTGAGACATCCCATAGGTCCCCAGTAGATGACATTCTCCTTCCAGCCGTCGAGGTTGCGAAGGAATGTAGCCACAAGATGCTCTATTGTGTGGATGGCAGCGGGATTGAGACAAGGCTCATGGTTAGGTGCTGTCATACGGATGTCGTAGGTAGTGATAGCTGCACCGTTCACTTCATCCTGACGAGAGATATAGATGCCTGGCTGAAGGTTAGTGTGATCAACTGCAAAACTTGGTATTAAGTCCATCTTTATTAATTTTATTTATTTACTATTTACGGATTTACTATTTACTATTTATTTACTATTCCATATACTCAATGGGCATTTACTATTTGCGTTTGAAGAATAGTACATCAACCAAATAGAACATCAATAGTACATAGTAAATAGCTAAATAGTAAATAGCTTATTTCCTGAGTGCTTCTTCGCACGAAGTCAAAAGTGCATGTCAGTCCTAAAAGGCTGGTACACGGTCTTTGATTTGACGAGTGCTTCTTCGCACGAAGTCAAAAGTGTATGTCAGCCCTAAAAGGCTGGTACACGGTCTTTGATTTGACGAGTGCAAATTTATGAAAAAATTTTTTAACAACCAAAAAAAACAGGCATTTTGATGCTGAAAGTTTGTTAAAGGGTATTACTATTTCTTATAATCAACGTTACAATTTTGGTGGTTTCAATTCGTTTTCATACCTTTGCACTCGGAAATCAGAGACGTCCACCAGCTTGTTGCTGACGTTGACTATTTCCTTCGTGCGAGGTGTTTTTGCACGTTGCACTCGGAAATCAGAGACGTCCACCAGCTTGTTGCTGACGTTGACTATTTCCTTCGTGCGAGGTGTTTTTGCACGTTGCACTCGGAAATCAAAACGAAAGGCCTCTCCCCCTCCACTCTCGCAGAAAGGGAGTTAAAACACGGAAGGGTAACAGGAATGGGGTGAGCAAGGCGATTCGTGATTCGGCATACAGAAACTAATAAAGTGGTATATAAATTATTCACCTAATATAAAAATTAAAATGAAAAAAATTTTCTCTTTTGCAGCTATCGCAGTTGCAGCATTCACACTTGGCTCTTGTGGCAATCAGGCAGAGCAGGCACAGAAGGAGCTTGACTCACTTCGTAACGTAGTAGCAGAGCAGCAGAACCAGCTTCAGGCTGACGAGGAGTTCACTGACGCTATCAACTTCTCTATGGACAGCGTTGTTGCTGCTGAGGGTATCATAATGAAGAACAGCGAGGGTGGTGTTCCAAACCGTCAGCGTCTCAAGCAGAACGTAGAGGCTTATAAGACAATCCTCCAGAAGTATCGTGATCGTATCAACAAGCTTCAGGCTAGCCTCAAGAACCAGAAGAGCGCTCACGCTAAGAAGATGCAGGAGCTGATCGACAAGATGCAGGCTCAGCTTGACGAGAAGGATGCACAGATCGAGGATCTCAAGAAGCAGATCGAGGATAAGAACGTTAGCATCGCTGAGCTCAACACTCAGGTTACTAACCTCGGTAACAACGTAAGAGAGCTTACTGATCAGACTGTAGCTCAGGCTAAGACTATCACAGATCAGACTGACAAGATGAACGAGGCTTACTTCATCATCGATACATCTAAGAACCTCAAGGCTAAGGGCCTCATGGTAGGTGGCGGTCTCTTCTCTAAGAAGAAGCTCGACCTCTCTGCTGGTGACCTCTCTAAGCTCACTAAGATTGATATGCGCGCTAAGAAGACATTCTCTATCCCAAGCGCTAAGCCTAAGATCCTCACACAGGCTCCTGCAGGTTCATACACTCTGATCAAGACTGGTGACAAGTCTTCTACTCTGACTATCACTGATGTTGCTAGATTCTGGAGCATGAGCAACGTACTCGTTATCTCTTACTAATCTTTATTGAAACTGTAAGAAATAAAGTATAGATATTAAAAATAGGCACTCGTCATTGCGACGGGTGCCTTTTTCTTTTATAAAACATTAGCACAAAAACAATAAAACACGGAATTATCAATTTTCTTCTTTAAAACCTTGTTTGTTTCATATATTTGTATTATCTTTGCAAACGCTAAAAAATCTATAAGACGGTTAAAAATCTAAAAACTTAATAACGACTAAGATGTTGATTAGACGACCCCTAATTCTGTGTGCGCTTTTTGCACTTTGTACTTCTGCCTTTGGTCAGAAGAAGTTTTCAAAGGTTAGTGTTGCTGACTTTGCCACGCCTGCAGAGGCTGCCGACTCTTCTGCTGATGCTGTGTATATCTACAATATCGGCGAAACCCGTTTTGACGTTTTGCCTACTGGCTGCAAGATGCAGACGCATATAAGGGTGCGTATGCATATTCTGACGGAGAAGGGTAAGGACTATGCCAACCAGTCGGTTGTGTACCATTATTCCGATAAGGCAAGTTCTTCTTCCAATGACAGATTGCAGAGTATAAGTGCCGCTTCGTATAATCTTGTTGATGGAAAGGTGGTGAAGACTGCCATGTCGGGCAAGTATGAGTTTGTGGAGAAGGTGGATGACTATACCAGAAGGACTAAGTTCTCTATTCCAGAGGTAAAGGTAGGTTCTATCATAGAATATAAGTACGTATTGGAGAGCCCACGCTATACATATATCCCTACATGGTATATGCAGAAGGATGAGCCTGTGAGATATACCTATTACAACGTTACTATCCCTGAATGGTTCAAGTATCAGGTGGAGCAGCGTGGAAGTATGGTTTCTAAATTCAATAAGGACAAGACAACTCTTCAGGTATCTCTTGGTGGACAGGTTCCTTCCATTGATGCTACGAGATATACTGTAGAGGCTGAGAACCTTAAGTCGTTTAAGAATGAGAAACTCATCTATAGCAAGAAGGACTATATGCAGCGTATGGATTTCGAGCTTAGTGGTATAGAGATTCCGGGTGAGGTGTATAAGAACTATACTAACACATGGAATGATGTGCGTAAGTATATAGAGGAGGAATATGAGTTCGGTTCAAACCTCAAGATGAAGAATCCATACGCAGCTGATATGGCTTCTCTTGAACTTGACGGAAAGCCTGTAAGTGCCAAGGCTTCAATACTCTTCTCTTTCCTCAAGAATAAGATGAAGTGGGACAAGACCTACATGCTCTTTGCTAAGCCATCAAAAGCTGTGAAAGAGGGTAAGGGCTCAAATGCCGACCTTAACTTCGTATATCTCGCTATGCTTAGGGATGCAGGCGTAAAGGCAACTCCAATGCTTATTCGTCTTCGTGATAATGGTCGTCTGCCATTAACTCATGCAAGTTCAGATAAGCTCAACACCTTTGTTGTTGCCATTGTTGACGATGGCGGTGCACTTCTCTTTGCCGATGGTTCAGCTGACTATGGCGATATCAATATTCTTCCAGATGAGCTTATGGCAGAGGGTGTGCTCTATGATCCTTATGTAACGCCAACTCCTAATGCAGGTGCTACCAGAGGTGATATCTATGACCTCTCGGCAATCAGAGGTAACTCTACAAATACCCGTATCAACTGCATTGTTGGTGCTGACGGAGCATTGGTAGGTCAGCGTATCAACACCCATATTGGTAACAATGCCCTTTGTTATAAGGAGGCATACCATGAGGTGGAGGATAGTATTGCCTTGATAGAGAAGATAGAGAAGAACCTTGAGTGTAAGCTGACATCTTTCAGGGTGAAGAATGTGGAAGGAGTAGGACGTGCTACAGAGGAGAGAATCCGTTTCTCTAAGAACTCTACGGTAGATGGTGATAAGATATATTTCAATCCGCTTGTCTTCCCTGATGAAAAGACAAACTATTTCAAGGAGGCAGAGCGTTTGCTTCCTGTGGAGTTCCCTGCTATCCAGACAACCACAATTACTTCTGCTATCACAATTCCAGATGGCTATGTAATAGAGGAACTTCCAAAGCCAGAAACCCTTCAGTTGCCTGGATATCTTGCAGTTGCCATCACTTTTGAGATGCAAGACAACAATCTTGTTACCAAGTATCAGAGTGTTGTTGGTAACACCTTCATCCCTGCTACGGAATATGCCAAGTTGCAGGAGTTCTGGAATGGTGTGCTGAAGGTAAACTCAATGATGGTGTGCTTGAAGAAGCAGTAGGATGCCCCCATAAGACCTACCCCTACCCTCCCCGAGGGAGTATTTAGATAGTATGATAAACGATTATAAGACTAACAATGTCTATGCGTTGCGAATATTATCTAAATAACTGCTTTGGGGGCTTCTCTAACCCTAAACTCTAACCTTAACCCAACATGCCTTCATATATGCTTAAAATATTACATATAGCGAAATTCTTTAGCGAGAAAGTGTATCTACTCCCCTCCCTTTATGGGAGAGGCTGGGGGGTGGGTATTTTTCTTCTGTTCTCCCTCTCCCTCTCTGCCCAAACTTCATGGAGCGTATCTGATATTCCAGACTCCTTGAAGAAGGACGCATATTCCGTTGTGCGTGATTATCAGGTATCAGTTACGGCTACCTCTCAGCAGAGTATGACGGCACATTATCGCAGGGTAGTGACTATTCTAAATAAGAAAGGAGAGAGGCATTCCTTCTGGAATAGAGCCACAAGTGATTTTGAACAACTCATATCGTTTAGCGGAAAGATATACGATGAACAGGGTAAGGTGAAGGATAAGATAAAGCGAAATGCCGTACATACCTCACAGTATTCTGAGCATCTTGCCACCGATGTGCAGCATAACTATTTCGAGCCTTCAGAATTGGATTATCCATACACCATCGAACTTGAATGGGAGGTGAAGTCGTCAAAGGGCTATATGGAATATGAGTATTTCTTCCCGATAGAGCATGATAGGCAATCTATGGAGAAGGCATCTTTCAAACTCACTATTCCTTCTGGTACAAATATTCGCTATAATGGTATGCCACATCAATGGGAGGCTAAGAAGCAGACGGAAGGCAAGAGTGATGTGTATGCCTGGAATATGCCTGCTATGCGATGCCTGATAGCTGATGACTATGATGACGAGCCGATGTTTTATTGTCCTTCGGTTCTTGCCATACCTTCTGATTTCAAGTTCGGAGAATCATCTGGCACTCTTGATAGTTGGGAGAGTCTTGGTAAATGGTATGCCCAACTTGCTGAGGGTAGGGGAACTCTGTTGCCTGCTGATGTGCAGAAGGTAAAGGAATTGACTGCCGATTGCAAGAATGACAAGGAAAAGATAGCAGCTCTGTATAGGTATCTTGGTGAGAAGACACGCTATGTAAGCATACAGCTTGGCATTGGCGGATGGCAACCTATGAAGGCAGAGGAGGTAGGTAAGACTGGATTCGGAGATTGTAAGGCTCTTACTAATTATATGCAGGCTTTGCTTAAGGAGGCAGGAATTGCATCTTGCCAGACTATCATAAGCACCGAGTATTCAGATCTTCTCAAGGGATTCCCTAATATGCATCAGACTAACCATGTTATACTTACTATACCACAGGCAGATGGTGGTAATATGGTTGTTGAGTGTACCAATCCGCAATTGCCTTTAGGCTTTGTGCCTGGAAGCTATGCAGGACATGAGGCTTTGCAGATAACTGGGGGAGAGGGTAAGCTTATCCGTATTCCAGACTATACTCCTCAGAACAACTATGAGCGTTTGGTGGCAGAGGTGCAGCTTCAGGCTGATGGTAAATCAACTGTAAAGTTCTCTGACGATCATTATGGTGCTCGATATGGTAGTGTGCGTTCTATTGTTTATCAAGATGAAAAGGAACGCAAGGATAATGTGGCACATTGGGTGTATCTTCATGATCCTGTAATAGATAAGGTGAAGTTGAATGAGGTAAAGACTGATACACCGCACATTGATGTTCAGGCAGATTTGAAGGTGACATACGGTAAGGTGAATGGTAATCGCATATTCTTGACTTGTAATCCTTTCCGTGACTTCCATAAGCCTCGTTTCAGAAATGGCAGACAGCGCCCTATTGTTGTTGAAAGCTCATATTCATTGGATGATGAGATAAGAATTTCACTTCCAGAGAACTGTGTGTTTAGTGCAGGACAGAAGACCGAATCTTCCTCAACTGATTTCGGCAGCTATACTCTCGACATCAAGCAGGAGGGGCAGATGCTCATTATAAAGACGAAGGTAAACGTAAACAAGGGCAGGTTTGATATCTCTCATAAGAAGGAGTTCTCGGATTTTCGTGAGGCACTCTCAAATATGATGACTCGCTCTGTTATATTGGATATTAGATAAAGAAAACGCATTTGCAAAGGCTATATATACTATTATAATATAACGCATTTTCAATATTAACTAATTTTAAGAATAATGATGTTATTTTATAGTATTATTTTATTACTTTTGTAGCGGAATTTTTAAAACCTAAAGTATAACGTTTAAAACTAAACAAAAGAAGAAAATCTTTACTCTAATTTCAATGATGTGCCTTTGCGCTTTCAATGCAATGGCTGCAGAGTTTACTATCCTTGACAAGACTCCAGATCAGCTCGTAGAAGATGGTACTGTGTTCCTTCTCAAGGTTAAGGGAGAGGATAAGTACCTTTATGGTTCTACTGCACAGAACACAGCTCTGGATGAACTCGCTAAGGCTTCTTCTCTTGACAATGCAGTTAATGGTTTCAAGCTCGAAAAGGAAGGTGACTATTATGTATTCCGTGCTCTTGCTCCTGATGGCTCTAACTACACTCATGGTTGGTCAAATATGGCAGACAAGACTTGCTTCCTCAACTCACAGCCAGCCATTGGTAGCGTGACATTCCTTCTTGGCAAGGAGCAGGATGGTGCAAACCTTTCAAACTGGACTATCGCTGAGGATGGTTCTATCCGTAATGTAGGTAATAACGGCTATCTTGCTGGTACTACTACTACTGAGGAAGCTACAATGAAGTGGGAATTCGCTTCTGTAAAGCCAGATCCAAAGGCAGAGGAGCAGGAAGTAGAGATCCTTGCATCTCTCAAGCCATTGGTTGAGAATGGTACAGTATTCACTTTGAAGACTGGTGATCAGTATCTTTATGGCTCAAAAGCTCAGGAGTGCGCTTTGGGTACATACGAGGAGGCTACTGCTGCAAGTGCTGCTGTAACAGGCTGGAAACTTGAGTATCAGGCTCTTGGCGGTCGCTATATCTTTAGAGCTATCACTCCTGCTGGTGAGAACTATACACATGACTGGGCTAGTGGTGATAAGACTTGCTTCTTGAATACTCAGCCAGCACTCACTGGTGTTACATTCATTCTTGGTAAGGATCAGGACGCAAAGGATGGTTCTTCTTGGATTGTTGCTGAGGTAGAAGGTGGTTACACAATCCAGAACATGGCAAACAAGGGTTACCTCACTGGTCTCGGCGTATCTGAGGAGCCTGTAGTATGGCAGATTGTTCTTCCTACAACTACTTCTATCAATGCTGTTGCTGCTGAGAAGGCTGAGAAGAAGGCTGTTAAGGCTCTCGTAAACGGTCAGCTCGTTATCGTAAAGGGTAATGACAAGTTCAATGTAGCAGGTCAGCTTGTTAAGTAAACTCATACTAATTCATAACTCTCATAATTCAAAGGCTGTTGGGTGTTTACTCGGCAGCCTTTATTTTTGTGCACTTTATTGTGTGTATTGGTACTATTTTCTTGTTTTGTTTGCTGTTCTTCCATTGATATGTGTCATAATTTTATCCCAGAATATTGTCGTTCGTCACATATATTTTAATGTTTTGTGAAAAATATCTATCTTTGCATCCCCAATCAGGATATAAAGACGCACAAGGAGCATGGATCCTACACGTCATAATCGTGGTTTCATCTTCAAGTATAATGTGATTTCGTCGAACTCACGTTAAATAGTTCTACTTTGCAACTTTATTGCAAACCTTTCTATGTAACTTTGCACTCGAAAATAAGAGTTGTAAACATAAAGGGTGAAGAAGATGAATGCCCTTCAAAACGAAAAAATATATGAAATATTGTTTATTACTGATGGCTTTATGTGTAACATCAGGTATTCAGGCACAAGAAGCGAATGACAGTACGGTGAAACAACAGAAACTATCGGAGGTGGTAGTTACTTCCGCACAATCTGCAAGCAAGAGAATGAAAGAGGTACAGATTGGCGTAGAGAAGATTGATATCGGCAAGATGACTCAGATTCCAACCTTGTTTGGCGAGAAAGACATTCTGAAATCAATCCAGATGCTACCGGGAGTTAAGGCTGAGGGCGAAGGCTCTTGCGGCTTTCAGGTGAGAGGCGGTACCGCAGCCCAGAATCTCGTGATGATTGATAATGCCCCGATCTACAATCCTGGGCATTTCGTTGGACTCTTCTCTGCCTTCAACGATGAGGCTATTCAGACAGCCTCTCTCTACAAGGGACAGATTCCTGCTATGTTCGGTGGAGCTACATCGTCAGTTCTTGATGTTGCAAGTAAGGCTGGCGATATGGGAAATTGGCACGCAGGTGTAAGTATCGGACTCCTTGCGAGTAAGATTGAGGTTGACGGTCCGATAGTTAAGGATAAGGTAAGTATGCTCTTCTCTGCTCGCAGATCATATCTTGATTTGTTTCTGAAGCTGAGCGAAAAGTACAGGGAGAACACCATGAATTTCTATGATGTCAACTTCCGCACAGACTTCGATGTCTCTCCCGTAAGCAAGATGTTCGTTTCGTTCTATACAGGCAAGGACAACATGGAGATTGATGATCTTGCAGAGATGCGATGGGGCAATATGTCCGCTTCTGGTGGATGGAAATACATACTTGGCGAAAAGCTGCGCTTCAACACTACGCTATCCTATAATATTTACAAGAGTAGGGTAGGCACTAATGTCACGCATCTTGACAAGAGAATGGACGGACATGTAAAGCAGATAATCCTCAAGGAGAACATTGACTGGCAAGCTTCTTCCAATCATGCTGTCTCTGTCGGTGCACAGGCTGCATACGATGATGTCATTTCTGCTGATTGGCAGTGTCTCACTGTTCGTGAAAAGGAACAGCGTTACGGAACAGAGATTGCTTGTTGGGTAAACGATGACTGGAAGGTTGCCAAATGGCTGGAAATGTCGCTTGGAGTCAGATACAACAATTTCAAGAAATATGATGCCATAGAGCCTCGTGCAAGTATGAAGTTCAATCTCAACGAGCTTCATTGCATCAAGGGCGGATATAGTCGCTCGGCTCAAAATATACACGCCATTCGCAATTCGAGCACCTCATTGCCTATGGATCGCTACACTTTGAGCACCGACTTTATCAAGCCTGAGAAGGCTGATCAGGTAAGTCTTGGATATTTCGGGATGACAAAGGAAGGCGATTACGATTTCAGTATTGAGGGCTACTATAAGTGGGTGAACGACATCTACGACTACAAGGACGGCAAGAACTTTGAGTCTGACATTGCCATTGAGAATATCATCCTGGGTGGTAAGGGACGTGCCTATGGTATGGAACTGAGTGCCCATAAGAATAACGGTCGCCTCACAGGTTGGTTCTCCTACACTCTTTCATGGAGCGAGAACAAGATTGATGGTATCAACGGAAACCGCTGGTACACAGCCAACAACGATCGCCGACATGATGTGAATCTCGTGGGAATGTATCAGTTGAATGATTTCTGGAATGTATCAGCATCATTCGTGTTCAACTCAGGTCAGGCTCTCACGGCTCCAAGTGCAAAGTATCAGATTGATGGTAACACGGTGTATTACTATTCAGAGCGCAATGGCTATCGTGCACCGTCTTCACATCACCTTGACCTCAGCGCAACTTACTCAAAGAAACTCAAGCGTTGCGAACGTCAATGGGCATTCGGCATCTATAATATCTACAATCGTGAGAACCCTTACGTAATCACGTTCTCTGAGGATGATGAATCTGCAAGTGGCACAAAAGCCACTCAGACCGCCCTCTTCGGTGCAATTCCGTTCGTGTCGTTCACTTTGAGATATTAAGAAATTATGAGATTAAAAGATTATGAAATTAAGAATGAATATACTATCTAAAATACTCCCTTACTTGGGGAGGGTAGGGGTGGGCCTTTTGTTTGCCCTCACTTCTTGCGAAAAAGAAATCTCTATGGACTACCACTCTGTTGATCCACTCTATGTTGTTGAGGCTGGCATTTCAGAGGAAGGTGCTGTGGCAAGAATCTCGCAGACACAGAACGTGACAGATGAGATTGGCAAGCGTCCTGTAAGCGATGCTCAGGTTATTATCACTTCCGATAATGGTGAGCAATGCACTCTCCATCTCGATAGTGCAGGCTGCTATTCTTCGTCTAAGATAAAGGGCGTGGAAGGTCGTAAATACACCATTAAGGTGCAGATTGGCGATTACGTAACAGAGTCAACATCGCAGATGCAGGAGAAGTTCAGCATCGACGAGAGCTATATGTATAAGGAGCAGATGTTAGAAGATCAGGTGGTGTATTACCACGTTGGTGTGTCTGGCTATAAGACTGATACCATCGGCTATTTCTATGCCCTTGTAATGCGCAATGGTGAGCCGTATAAGTGGTCTGTTATTGGAAATAGATGGTTTGATGAAATGACTAGTATCAACGTGGGCTGTTTCGTGTATTGCGACCTTGACAAGGACAATAAGGATATTCTCAAGGATGGTGAAGAGATATCCGTGGAAGTTAGAAAGATTGACGAGCGCACCTACGACTATCTCTACGCTCTCCTCATCGCCGGGCATTCATCGTCAAACCCTATCAGAAACTTCACTAATCCTTCCACTCTCGGTTATTTCTCTGCTTACCACTCAACCCGTCAGGTACCTCTCCGTTTTGAGAAGAATTCCCTCAAGTTTTATGAAGAACTCAATATAGGTAAATAACGTGAATTCGATGAAAACCCTTTCTGGGTTTTCTGTAATTTTCTCTAACTCGCATTATTTTAGATAGAAATTCATCGAACTCACGTTAAATAAAAAAGGAGGAATCCGCCAGAGGACAAATTACTACGCGTTTGGTATGACTAGCGATGAAAGTTCTTCCTCAAAGCAACCGTATAAATATAATGGCAAGGAGCTTGACAGAATGCACGGACTTGACACCTACGACTACGGTGCTCGTCAGCATGACCCTATTCTCGCTAGATGGGATAGGATTGATCCACTGTGCGAGAACTATTATAGTACAAGTCCGTATGCGTATTGTGGTAACAATCCTTCTAATATGGTTGATCCTGATGGATGTGATTATTGGTATACAAATGATCCTGAACAAATAAGAGCCTTTGTCAATGCTGTGGGAAGTGGACAAACTCAATTTGATTTTTCTGGTTGGGATCATGTCACCGATGCTGAATTCGGTGCAAACTTAGTATACAATGATGAAACCCATAAATTCCATATGAGTTATGCAGAAGTAAAAGATGGTGAATTGGTTGTAACAGCAAAAAGTTTCCCTGCCGATTTGACTCCTGTTTCATTTTCTGGCAAGGGATATGAGGGGGCGTTTGTCTATAAGCCTATAACAAATCCATTACTAAAGATAGCTTATGCATTTGATCCTTTGACGTATTATGATGGCTTCTTAAATTGGACTTGTAACACACAAGGAAGAATTACAGGAGTAGCTCCAATCATGGGTATGCCACCTGCTGTTGGTTTTAGAGGTGGTAAACAATTTCAGAAAATGGGAAAGGCTATCGGAAAAATGTCTGGAAACCGAAATGTCCAAGATAAACAGGTTCGGAGTTTAGCAAAAAAATACAAATTGTCAGATGACCAACAAGAACAATTACACGAGCTTATTCATGGAGAAGGTTATGGATATCATGAAATAGAACAAGTAATTAAAGATTTTTTCGGTTTATGATAAAAAAAATATTAAAAGTTTTAAAACAATTCGAAGGGAATGTTGTTACCTACTCCAGAGCTGGTGGAGGGGCAGGCAGCATATTGCTTATAAAATCTCAAAATAATATTTCACTATGGATTTGGTGCTATTGGGAAATTTCGCATTCTGATGATTTGCTTGCCACTGCTGATGATGATACTACTGCCATTACGGGAAATATTGCCGTTGCCGCAAGACAATTAGAAGGTAAAGTCATTAAATGGATAAAGATAGATCCCGACTACTACCATCTTCGTATAGGCTTTGATGATGACTATGAGCTATTTGTTGGCTGCGAATCTCAACCACCAGAAGAGGACTTCCCATTGGATAATTGGGAATTATACAATAAAAATACAAAAATCAAATATATCGTTGGATGCGATTTCTCCATCAAAGAGAGGAGATAGATTCTGATTAAAGAATCTATCTCAATAACAAAATTCCAATAACAATTGTAGTTGTGTAATTTAGCAGGTATGATTTAGCATGAGGTAAACACTATTTTTTAGATGTTTATCTCATGCTTTGAATATGCCTATTGCACCTTCGTAGCAAGGCCTATGTGATTCCTATGCAAGTCCCATATAACTCCCATTTCAAATAAGAGCTACATAAGAGTAGCATAAGAGTTTCATAAGAGCAGGGAAAAATGAATTTCCACCCTCATTGATTTCAATTATTTTAATTTCCCCTTGTAAGAAACCTCGCTGTTTTCCCGCTTTATTTTCGTTCTTCCCTCGAAGATACTACATAGTTTCGATGGAGTATCTATGGAGAACAAATGGACTAACTATGGAGGATCTTTGTGGTTTCAAAAGGGAAATGAATATTTCCCTGCAAATAAATTAATGTCAGTTCGACGAATTTGCAAAACACGAGATATAGATTTTTCTCTTAGATTTTTAAAAAAACATGAAAAACTTGATAAAATCTATCATAAAATACTAAAACGAAGAAAGAAATTCATTTCGCTCGTTCCTCGCTCAGATATATTGAGATAATCAGAGATTAAAATCTGGGTGAAAATACGAACCGCACTAATTCATTAAACTCACGTTATAATAAATATTGTTATCGGGGTTCTAATCTTTAAATACCAGAAAAACAACCAAATTTTCAAGAGAAAACCTACTTTTTGACAAGAAAACGCATATTGTAAGGAAAATGCATAGAAAAACTTTCATAATGTAAGTGATAAAGTCAAAAATACTTACAATTTGTTATTTAGGGGTGATTTCAAGGAAAGTGACGAAAAAATAATTAAGTTAAAACTTTGCAAAAAGAAAGAAAAGTAGTAATTTTGCAAGCAATTTGAAAGCAAACATTGGATTTAGTTGACAAATAATAAAAGAAATTGTAAAATTCAGGGTTTGAGAAAAGCGGTTGTGTTCGCACACCGACATTAAAAATTATGGACTTAAAAAATCATTACAGTTTAAAAGATATTAATATGGGAAATGGATTGTATAGTGCCGAGTATGAGCACGATGCGTGTGGTGTCGGCATGGTGGTTAATATCCACGGAAACAAGAGCCATGAACTGGTAGATAACGCTCTGCGTGTTCTTGAGAACATGGAGCATCGTGGTGCTGAGACACGCGACAAGACTGGTGATGGCGCAGGTATTCTCCTGCAGATTCCACATGAATTTATTCTTCTTCAAGGTATTCCAGTACCAGAGAAGGGACGTTACGGAACTGGTCTCGTATTCCTTCCTAAGGATGATAAGCGCCAGTCTGAGATTCTCTCTATCATGATTGAGGAGATTGAGCGTGAGGGTCTTTCACTCTCTCATCTTCGTAACGTGCCTACAAATCCAGAGGTACTTGGTGTAGGTGCTCGCGACGTTGAGCCTGATATCAAGCAGGTGTTTGTTACAGGTGTAAGCGATGATAAGGTGGAGCACTTTGACCGTATTCTTTATAAGATACGTAAGAAGATTGAGAACCGTATCAAGGATGAGGAGTTCTATATCTGCTCACTCTCTTGCACGGACATTATCTATAAGGGTATGCTGACATCAGGTCAGTTGCGCCGTTACTTCCCAGACCTTTCTAACAACTATTTCACATCAGGTCTGGCACTTGTTCACTCTCGTTTCTCTACAAACACATTCCCTAAGTGGAAGCTTGCCCAGCCATTCCGCTTCCTCTGCCATAATGGTGAGATCAACACCGTTCGTGGTAACCGCGGTTGGATGAAGGCACGTGAGTCTGTACTCTCTTCACCAGCACTTGGTGACATCAAGGAGATTCGTCCTATCCTTCAGGACGACATGTCAGACTCAGCATCATTGGACAACGTATTCGAGTTCCTCGTAATGAGCGGTCTGTCTTTGCCACAGGCAATGGCAATCCTCGTTCCAGAGTCATTCAACGATAAGAACCCAATCTCAGAAGACCTCAAGGCATTCTATGAGTATCACTCAATCCTCATGGAGCCATGGGACGGTCCTGCTGCGCTTATGTTCTCTGATGGTCGTTTCGCAGGTGGTATGCTTGACCGTAATGGTCTGCGCCCATCACGCTACACCATTACAAAGCAGGGCATGATGGTTGTTGCATCTGAGGTAGGTGTAATGGACTTCGAGCCAAGCGACGTAGTATCAAAGGGACGTCTTCAGCCAGGTAAGATTCTTCTTATCGACACACAGGAAGGCAAGATCTACTATGATGGTGAGATCAAGGAAAAACTCGCTCACGAGCATCCATACGGACAATGGCTCTCAACTAACCGCATACAGTTGGAGAAGCTGAAGTCAGGTCGTAAGGTGGATAACTCAGTTGAGAACTACGACCGCAAGCTCCGTGCATTCGGTTTCGGTCAGGAAGACATCGACAAGACCGTTGTTCCAATGTGTACAAATGGTCAGGAGCCAGTTGCAGCTATGGGTAACGATACTCCACTTGCTGTTATTTCTGACAAGCCACAGATTTTCTTCAACTACTTCCGTCAGCAGTTCGCTCAGGTAACAAACCCTGCTATCGACCCAATTCGTGAGGAGCTTGTAATGTCACTCACAGAGTATATCGGTGCGGTAGGTACAAACATCCTGACACCAGACGAGAGCAACTGTAAGATGGTTCGTCTTCCACAGCCAGTACTTACCAACACTCAGTTGGATATCCTCTGTAACATCCGCTACAAGGGCTTCAAGACCGTTAAGCTCCCTATCCTCTTCGAGATAGAGCAGGGTGAGGCAGGTCTTCAGGCTGCTCTTGAGAATCTCTGCAAGAAGGCAGAGGAGAGCGTTGACAGCGGTGTGAACTATATCATCCTCTCTGACCGTGACATCGACGAGACACACGCAGCAATCCCTTCACTCTTGGCTGTAAGTGCCGTTCACCACTACCTGATCAGCGTACAGAAGCGTGTTCAGACAGCGTTGATCGTTGAGTCTGGTGAGATTCGTGAGGTAATGCACGCTGCATTGCTTCTTGGCTATGGTGCATCAGCCCTCTGTCCTTACATGACATTCGCTGTGCTCGATCAGTTGGTAAAGACACACAAGGTACAGGAAGAGTATGCTACTGCTGAGAAGAACTACATCAAGGCAGTTGACAAGGGTCTGAAGAAGATCATGTCAAAGATGGGTATCTCAACTATCCGTTCTTATCGTGGTGCAAAGATCTTCGAGTCTATCGGTCTTTCAGAGAATCTTCTCAAGACATATTTCGGAACAGAGATAAGCACAATCGGCGGTATCGGTCTTCGTGACATCGCCAAGGATGCTATCCGTCTGCACGACGAGGCATTCGTTCCAGACGAGATGCCTAAGTTCCTTCCAAATACTGGTCTGTTCAACTATCGTAAGGATGGTATTGAGCACGCTTGGAATCCAGAGACAATCGCCAACCTCCAGATTGCTACCCGCCTCGGTTCATATACCAAGTTCAAGGAGTGGGCAAAGAGTGTTGACGAGAAGGAGAAGCCAATCTTCATCCGCGACTTCTTCGGATTCAAGAAGGCAGCTAAGCCAACTCCAATCGACGAGGTTGAGCCAGTAGAGTCAATCGTAAAGCACTTCGTAACAGGCGCTATGTCATTCGGCGCTCTCTCTATCGAGGCACACGAGGCACTCGCCATCGCTATGAATAAGCTCGGCACCCGTAGTAATACTGGTGAGGGTGGTGAGGATAACGCACGCTACCATACAGAGGTTGACGGTGTTAGCCTTTCAAGTAAGACAAAGCAGATTGCATCAGGTCGTTTCGGTGTAACAGCCGAGTACCTCGTAAATGCAGAGGAATTGCAGATCAAGGTGGCACAGGGTGCTAAGCCTGGTGAGGGTGGTCAGTTGCCTGGCTTCAAGGTGAACAAGATCATTGCCAAGACACGTAACGCTATTCCTGGAATCACTCTTATCTCACCTCCACCTCATCACGATATCTACTCTATCGAGGACCTTGCACAGCTCATCTTCGACCTCAAGAATATCAACCCAACAGCAGCCGTTAGCGTTAAGCTCGTTGCTGAGAGTGGTGTAGGTACTATTGCTGCAGGTGTTGCAAAGGCAAAGGCTGACCTCATCGTTATCTCAGGTGCAGAAGGTGGTACAGGTGCTTCTCCTGCTTCTTCTATGCGCTTCGCAGGTATCTCTCCTGAGATCGGACTTGCTGAGACACAGCAGACTCTCGTTATCAACGGTCTCCGTAATCAGGTTCGCCTCCAGACCGACGGTCAGCTCAAGACTGCTCGCGACGTAATCATTATGGCTATGCTTGGTGCAGATGAGTTCTCATTCGGTACTCTGCCATTGATCGTACTCGGCTGCTTGATGATGCGTAAGTGTAACACCAATACCTGTCCGGTAGGTGTAGCAACACAGGATGAGAAGCTCCGTGCTAAGTTCCGCGGTCATGCAGACTATGTAGTGAACTTCTTCACATTCCTTGCACAGGAAGTTCGTGAATACCTCTCTGAGATTGGTGTAAAGAATCTCAAGGATATCATCGGTCGTACAGACCTTATTGAGGTTAAACCTACTGATCCTGCAACAAAGCAGGGCACAATCGACTTCTCCCGTCTTCTCCACAAGCCAGAGACCGACAAGGCACTCTACTGGGATCGTGGTGAGTTCACAAAGGTTGAGGGTGTCAAGGATGAGGAAATCATCAAGGCTTGCGAAAAGGCTATTGAGAACAAGGAAGAGGTGAACCTCGACTACGCTATCAAGAATACAGATCGTGCCGTAGGTACTATGCTCTCAGGCGTTATCGCTAAGAAGTATGGTGAGGCAGGTCTTCCTGACGGAACTATCAACATCAAGTTCAAGGGTTCTGCTGGTCAGTCATTCGGCGCATTCGCAGTAAATGGCGTGAACCTCAAGCTCGAGGGTGAGGCTAACGACTACTTCGGAAAGGGACTTTCAGGAGGTCGTATCTCTATCCTCCCACCTGCACGTTATGATGCTAACTTCGTAGCTGAGGATAACATCATCGCTGGTAACACAGGTCTCTATGGCGCTACTACTGGTGAGCTTTACGTGAACGGTAGGGTAGGTGAGCGCTTCGGCGTTCGTAACTCAGGTGCCATTGCCGTTATCGAGGGCGCAGGCGACCACTGCTGTGAGTATATGACAGGCGGTCGTGTGGTAGTGCTTGGTGAGACTGGACGTAACTTCGCTGCCGGTATGTCAGGCGGTGTGGCTTACGTCTGGGACAAGAACCATAACTTCGACTACTTCTGTAACATGGATCAGGTAGAGATTAACCTTGTTGAGGAAGCATCTGCCCGCAAGGAACTTCACGAGCTTGTTCGTCAGCACTATCTCTACACAGGTTCAGAGCTTGCCCGCCGTATGCTCGACGACTGGAACCACTACATCGAGGACTTCGTTCAGATCGTTCCTATCGAGTACAAGCGCGTTCTTCAGGAAGAGAAGCTCCGCGAGCTCCAGCAGAAGATCGCTGATATGCAGATTATTAATAACTAAATCATGTACCATTTACCATGTACAATTTACAATTTCTTGCAAATCAAGGTTGTACATGGTAAATGAACAAGATAAAATAATAACCCTCTCCATGAGCGATGTTAAATTGTACATTGTAAATGGTAAATGGTAAATGAAAAGATGGGAAATCCTAAAGCATTTCTTACCGTGCCTCGCGTTGAGGCTGGTTATAGACCAATAAATGACCGTATTCACGACTTCGGAGAAGTCGAGCAGACATTGAATACACATGACCGCAAGGAACAGGCTTCACGCTGTATGGATTGCGGTGTACCTTTCTGTCACTGGGCTTGCCCACTGGGCAATAAGGCTCCTGAGTGGAACGACGCTCTCTACAAGGGCGAGTGGGAACTGGCTTATCGTCGTCTGAACGATACCAATGACTTCCCAGAGTTCACCGGACGTATCTGTCCTGCACTCTGTGAGAAGGCTTGCGTGCTCAATCTTACTGATCACGCTGCTACCACTAACCGTGAGAATGAGTGTGCAATAACAGAGGCTGCATGGCGTGAGAACTTCATTACTCCACAGCAGTACAAGCGCAATGGCAAGACCGTTGCCGTTGTAGGTGCTGGTCCTGCAGGTCTCGTTGCTGCCAACCGTCTCAACAAGATGGGCTATAAGGTAACTGTCTTCGACAAGAACGAGGCAGCCGGAGGTCTTCTCCGTTACGGTATTCCGAATTTCAAGCTCAATAAGGCTGTCATCGACCGCCGTATCAATCTTCTCGTAGAAGAGGGTATTGAGTTTAAGTATAACACCCCTGTAAACTTCGAGGGTGATAAGGTTTCAGAGGCAGACTTAGAGAAGGCACTTGGTGCAAAGTTTGATGCCGTTGTTATCTCAACAGGTACACCAACTGCGCGTGACCTCAAGATTCCTGGACGTGAGCTTAAGGGTGTACACCTCGCTCTCGAACTCCTCGCACAGCAGAACCGTGTCCTCGCAGGCATGGAGTTCTCAAAGGAAGAGCGCGTAACTGCAAAGGGCAAGAACGTACTCGTTATCGGTGGTGGTGATACAGGTTCTGACTGTATCGGAACATCTCATCGTCAGGGTTGTAAGAGCGTAACTCAGATTGAGATCATGCCAAAGCCAGTAGAGGGACCAGAGGATCCTCAGAATCCTTGGCCAAACTGGCCTCGCACTCTGAAGACCACCTCTTCACACGAGGAAGGCTGTGTTCGTCGTTGGAACATCAACTCTCTTGAGTTCCTTGGCGAGAATGGCAAGCTCACAGGTGTACGTGTTCAGCCAATCGACTGGAAGCCAAACCCAGAGGGCGGTCGTCCTATCATGGTAGAGGCAGGAGAGCCAGAGATTATCAAGGCAGAGATTGTCTTCCTTGCAATGGGCTTCCTCAAGCCACAGCAGCCAGAGTTCCCATCCAACGTATTTGTATGCGGTGACGCAGCCAACGGTGCAAGCCTCGTTGTTCGTGCTATGGCAAGCGGTCGCGATGCAGCAAAGAAGGTGGATGCGTACCTGAAGTAAATGAAAAATGAAAAGTGAAAAGTGAAAAATGAAAAAATACAAGATAGTATTATTCATTAAAAGTCTTAGCGATAAATACTAAACTGTATTTTTCATTTTATAATTTTTCATTTTAACATTTAAAACTGGAGATCCATTCCCAAATATCTCAAATAAACACCTTTGGGCGGATGTTCACGTGGCGTGAATGTTCGCCCTTTTTCTATTTTCCTTCGGTTGTCCGCTATGATTATGCACAGAAAAATACAGTTTCAAGTTTTGTGGATACCAAGAAAACACCCTTTTTAATGAGTATGGAACAGATATGTACTAACTATAGTTGTTCACTATTTGTCCAGTATTTGTCCAGTATTTGTCCAGTATTTGTCCAGTATATGTCCAGTACATGTCCAGTCAACACTGGACAACGAATGGACATCGACTGATGAAATAATGGACAAGAATCGAACTAAAGAGGATAACAATATGAAACAGAATTTGACTTTGATGTAGGCAAGGGCAACTATGCGAAGAATTATTGTCAGTTAAGCATCGGAGATTCGTTTTGTTTTGAATTCGTCAAATTCACGTTAAATAGAGTTTTCCCTCTGAAATTATCTCGTTAAATCACTCTAAAAGTCGTATTTAACGCGAAAAGTGGGTAAAAATTGTTTTTTTTGGTATAAAAACTGACAAAAGTAGCGCTTTAATGAGTGTTTTTAATTTTTTTTTACTATCTTTGCACCCGAAACATTCTATGTTTCTGTGCAAATATTGACAAGCTGATTAAAAACGTTACTTTCCATATAGGCGGTTTATTATTGCAACTATAAAGTTACAGAAAATCAGCGGGTTTATCAATTTTGTACTATCGTGTTTCTGTAAGCTGATCTTGATGGGGGGATAACATCCAGAGAGATTGTATTTTGGTCTATAAACTATTATAAAATACCTAAATTATGAGAAAAATATTTTTTATTTTTGCCATGTTGCTTATGTCTGTCACAAGCGCTTTGGCTGATGAACTTCTGGAAGAGATCGACATAACGACGGGCGAAAGTGGAGAACATAATAATTATCGTGTTCTCGGTGACAAAGGAGTTATCACAGTTTCTGGGGATAAGGCAGATGATTACGGTATGTGGATAAATAATGGTAAAAAGATTACCATAAGTTCGACCAATGGTGAGATAATCACAAAGGTTGTGTTCTATTTGAGTGGGGAATATGAATATGAATATGTAAATCGTATGATTGTTTCATCTGGTACTGTCAATGTTGATGATATGGATGAGATGACCATCGACAATGTTAATGCTACTTCTTTGGAAATCTATAGCGATGTTGTTGGCAATACTTTTAAAATCGGTTCTGTAGATGTCTATTATGAAACAAAGAAGGAATTTGTTATGGATGACTATGTTCAAACAGCTTTCTTCGATACTACCAATGGATTTAATCATGAAGGAAGCAATATTTCTTTAGCTGGCAATGGTGAGAAATTTACCATAAATACATCTGAGGGCGTTGAAATCGGTAGGGTTGATTTGACCTTTAGTTCCAATGTTGATGGAACTGCAATAAATACTGGTAACGTTGGTGAAATTGGTGGTAGTGGTACAGACTGGTCTATTAATAATGTATGTTCTTCAAGCCTGACAATTTCAACCTCTGGAGATATTGAAAATATCAGAGTATATTACTTTGAGATGTGTAAGGAGGCAATAAACGGCGAGACAAAAGAGGAGGCCTTCAGTATTGCTGGTAAGGAAAGTTATGAGGGTGACAAAATTACTATAACTGGCACAAGTAGCGAACCATGGGGTATGGAGATTAATAATGGTGAAAGCGTTACTATAACCTCTAATGGTGGCATGATCTCGGAAGTGAATTTGCACTTTAGCATTTATAATAATCAAAATGTGCAAATAAAAAGCACAGAAGGTGATGTGAGTGGCTACAATAGTTTAAACCGAAATATAAAAAATGTCAATTCATCAAGTTTGACAATTAGTCATCCTGGAGGTTTGGGTACTTCGGTGGCAATTGATGAGGTAACAGTACGTTACAAGGAAAAGGTTGCTCCTACGTTTACTGTTGATCCTGTAAAGGTAAATGGCGCATACTGGACAACTTTCTATAGTAATGTAGGCAACTATCAGGCACCAGAGGGAACTCAAGTGTTAATTGCGAAGATGGATGGTTCGTCAATCGTAATGACGGAGATTGCTGACCGTATTGTGAATAAGGGCCAAGGAGTCGTATTGAAGAGTAAGAATGTGTCTATGGAAGGTGTCGTTATGAGCAAGACTAACGATTATAGCTCTGACGATTATTCTGACAATAAACTCGAGGGAACTTCTGTAGAAATCCCGAATCCTAATTATGGAAGTACATACGTGCTGAACTGGGGGGCGAAAGGTATGGGTTTCTACAAACTTAGTAGTACTGGTAAGATTGCTGCCAATAGAGCATATTTGGTTTATGATAATGCTGGTGCTGGTACTGCTCAGGCATTCTTCGCCTTTGACTCTGCTGTTACAGGTGTTGAGATTAACAAGGCAGAAGATAACAAGCAAGACCATAAGGTATATGACCTTCAGGGACGTCGAGTAACGAAGCCTGCTAATGGTCTCTATATTGTGAATGGTAAGAAAGTAATAATGAAATAAATGTTGGGGAGAATACAATTATGAAGAAGAAGAAGGTATATGAAAAGCCCTCTATGAGGGGACATAAGTTTCAGCACCAAACTCGGATGCTTGCTGCAAGTGATCCGAATCCTACGAACCATGACGTTTGGGATGAGACGATAGATGATGAAGTTGATTATGGCCTTTAATCGTGATATTTAGATATCCTTTTATTAAGTTTATTATAGGATTATATTTCAAGGAGGATGTGTCATTTTTGTGGCACATCCTCTTTTTTCCCCGTTTTTTTTGGTTAGTTCAATAATTCTTTATATCTTTGCAGCGCATTTGGTTCTTCACCGTCGCATTTAGCTTAAAAATGCACGCGTCGGAGCTAAGACGGGAATGCAGTGAAAATCTGCAACATTACCCGATGCTGTGAGTCCTTTCTTGCAACTCCGACACAACAAGTCACTGGGTCGTTGCCCGGGAAGACGTGTCGGATAAGGATAAAGTCAGAAGACCTGCCATTTGCGATTTAAACGCGTGTCCGCGGGATCACGGGCATTGACGGAAACACATAAATTTTTATACATGATTAGAAAAGTACTTGTTGCTAATCGTGGTGAAATAGCAATACGCGTGATGCGTTCATGCTATGAGATGGGCATACGCTCTGTTGCGGTATATAGCACTGCCGACCGTCTGTCACGCCACGTTTTATTCGCCAACGAGGCAGAATGTATTGGAGGAGCACAAAGCTCTGACAGTTATTTGAACATTGATCACATCCTTGAGGCTGCTCATAAGCATCAGGTGGATGCAATCCACCCTGGTTATGGCTTCCTTTCGGAGAACTCCGAGTTTGCCCGCCGTTGCGAGGCAGAAGGTTTTGTGTTCATTGGTCCAAAGCCAGAGACCATGGATTTGATGGGTGACAAGATTAGTGCCCGTCAGACTATGATCAAGGCAGGTGTACCCGTTGTGCCCGGAACTGAAGAACCTCTAAAGAGTGCCGAGGAGGCCATTGAGGTTGCACGTAAGATTGGTTTCCCTGTGATGCTGAAGGCAAGCATGGGAGGCGGTGGTAAAGGTATGCGTCTCATTGAGCGTGAAGAGGATGTCGTAGAGATGTATAATGCAGCTCGTGGCGAAGCTCGTTCAGGTTTCGGTGATGATACCGTATATATTGAGAAATTCGTTGAGGAACCTCATCACATCGAGTTCCAGATTCTCGGTGATAAGCATGGCAACGTGATCCACCTCTATGATCGTGAGTGCTCTGTTCAGCGTCGTCACCAGAAGGTAGTGGAGGAGTCTCCATCACCATTCCTTGACTACAACCTCCGCATGGAGATGGGTGCAAAGGCTGTGGCTGCTGCAAAAGCTGTAGGCTACGAGGGTGCTGGTACTATCGAGTTCCTTGTTGACAAGAACCATAAGTTCTATTTCCTTGAGATGAATACCCGTCTTCAGGTAGAGCATCCTATCACTGAGGAGGTAGTAGGCGTTGATCTCGTAAAGGAGCAGATTCGTGTAGCTGATGGTCAGCCATTGCGCTATAAGCAGGAAGACCTTCGTCAGCATGGTCACGCTATCGAGTGCCGTATCTGTGCAGAGGATACCGAACATAACTTCATGCCATCACCAGGTGTTATTCAGCAGCTCACAGAGCCACATGGTATCGGCACACGTATCGACTCATACGTTTATGAAGGCTATGAGATTCCTGTTCACTACGACCCTATGATTGGTAAGCTCATCGTATGGGCAACAACCCGTGAGTATGCCATCGAGAGAATGCGTCGTGTGCTCTATGAGTATAAGATAACTGGTCTGACAACCAACATCCGCTATCTGCGTCGTATCATCGACGTGCCTGAGTTCAAGGAGGGTAACTACAACACCCACTTCATTGAGCGTAACGAGGATCGTCTTCGTCCACGTTCTGGTTTCAAGAACGACTCTGAGCCTATGGCTGTCATAGCAGCATACATTGATTATCTCATGAACCTTGAGGAGAACTCATCTGTTAATCCTACGAGTGACGGTTCTGCTATCAGCAGATGGCGTGCCTTCGGATTGCAGAAGGGAGTGCTGAGAGTCTAAACATGTACAATGTACCATTTACAAAGTACAAATTTCCATGAGCAATGAAATTGTACATTGTACATGGTAAATGGTAAATGAATCGATGGAAATTCAAGTTGGAAACAAAATACAGGAAGTAACCCTTCTGAGCAAGGAGGGTAACAAAGTGAGCATCAGCATCGACGGAAAGGTATATGATGTGGATGTGGCTATGCTTCAGAATGGCACTTGCTCACTTATATACGGAGGCAACTCCTATAATGCCGAACTCATCAAGGGTGAGGGTGGCAAACACTATACAGTAAACCTCAACTACTCTGCCTATCAGATCGATATCCTCGACTCACAGGCTAAGTATATGAGAATGCGCAAACATCAGGATGCTATTCAGGCTGATACCGTTACCGCTCCTATGCCTTGCAAGATTGTGAAGGTATATGTGAATAAGGGTGACAAGGTGAAGGCTGGCGATACGCTCTTCACTATGGAGGCTATGAAGATGCAGTCTAACTATAAGGTGGCATCAGATTGTACCATCAAGGATGTCCTCATCGCAGAGGGCGATACAGTTCGCGCAGAACAGGTTCTTATTAAACTGGAGGTAGAAAATGCAGAATAAACTTACAGCAAGAGAGAGAATAGAAACCCTGCTCGACAAGGGTACTTTCGTCGAGATGGATAAGCACGTAGTGCATCGTTGCAACGATTTCGGAATGGATCAGAAGCGCTTTGAGGGTGATGGTGTCATTTCCGGCTACGGTAAGATTGACGGTCGTATCGTCTTCGTATATGCTTTCGATTTCAGCGTTCTCGGAGGTTCACTCTCTGCTGCAAACGCTCAGAAAATAGCTAAGGTGCAGGATCTCGCACTCAAGAATGGAGCACCTATCATTGGTCTTAACGATTCTGGTGGTGCTCGTATTCAGGAAGGCGTGGAGTCACTCACAGGCTTCGCACACATCTTCCGTCGTAACGTGATGGCAAGTGGTGTTATCCCACAGATCAGCGCTATCATGGGCCCATGTGCAGGAGGTTCTTGCTATTCACCAGCACTTACCGACTTCATCCTCATGGTGAAGGGACAGA
>CAMKEM010000035.1 GCA_946411565.1 uncultured Prevotellaceae bacterium
TTTTCGATTTATTAGAGAAAAACGATTTACATCAATTTGTTTTTGCAATTTATTTACTAACTTTGCAGAGATTCAGCCCCTCACCCGCCCTGCGGGCACCCTCTGACACATACTCGGAGATACTCAATCTCCGACTTCCCCAGGGGGCGAGGGGAAAGTTAGTATAATCATTAACGTACCCTCCAAAATGTAAACCCATTTGAGCGAGAAAAGGTAACTTCACCCTCGCCCCTTTGGGGAGAGGATGCCCGAAAGGCAGGTGAGGGGCTATTTTTATTATGAAATTCATCGGAATAATCCCAGCGCGTTACGCATCTACCCGTTTTCCGGGAAAACCTCTCGCCATCCTCGGTGGCAAGACTGTTATTCAGCGTGTTTATGAGAAAGTTACATCGTGCCTCGATACGGCTTACGTAGCAACTGACGATCAGCGTATCTTCGACCATGTGAAGTCATGGGGAGGCAACGTAGTTATGACATCGCCAAACCACAAAAGCGGTACTGACCGTATTGAGGAGGCTATTGAGAAAATCGGTGGCGACTATGACGTTATCATCAATATTCAAGGTGACGAGCCTTTCATTGACCGTAGTCAGATTGAAGAAGTTTGCCATTGCTTTGATGATGCTGATACACAGATAGCTACGCTCGGCATACCATTCAAGAAAGATATCGAAGTTATTCAGAATGCGAACTCTCCTAAAATCGTTACTGATTACCGCGGCTTCGCCCTTTATTTCTCTCGCTCGGTAATACCATTTATCCGTGGTAAGGAGTCAGAAGAGTGGCCAGAACATTATCCATTCCTAAAGCATATTGGTCTTTACGCATACCGTCGTGAGGTGCTCAAGCAAGTAACCTCTCTCCCACAATCAAGTCTTGAGATTGCAGAGAGCCTTGAACAGCTCCGCTGGTTGCAAAACGGCTACAAGATCAAGGTCGGAACAACCAATCTCGAAACCATCGGTATTGATACTCCCGAAGACCTTGCGAATGCAGAGAAATATCTTCAGGAAAGACAATAATCACCGACAATAAAATAACTCTTCCAAGTCTGACTGCAATTACATTTGACTTGGAAGAGTTTTTGCATTTATATGTGAAAGAACAACAGTTCTCTTGTTTGTGACAGCTAAGTACTTTTATTTACAACTGATTGATCTCATCTGCACTAAGACCTGTAGCCTTACAGATTGAATCAATTGGCATATTCATCGACAAAAGATTTCTGGCAATCTTTATCGCGCTTTTCTTTTCCCCTTTCATTTCCGCCGTCTCAATAACATTATTGATATCCCAAAAGTCCTTTTGGCTTTCGCGATAGTCATACTGCTCTTGAAGTGTAGATGTACACTTAATCATAAATATTTGGTTTTGAGTGCAAAAATAGTAATTATTCTTTGAAATTCCAAAATTTTATGCGTCAATTCATACAAATAGTGCAGTATCAGGTCATTTCTTTATCTCACTAATAATCTTCTCAATCTCGGCATCTGGTATATGCCTAACAAATGCCTTGAAGAACTCAAGGCCACCTACACAAATATCTTGTATCTTTCCCTCTGGATCAATAATGATGAATGTTGGGGTGGCGCTAACTCCATATTTTGCCTTGATGTCTGAGGCATATTTATGGTCATTCCATATGTGATAACTGAGCTTTCTATCATCACTTTCTTTCCATTCACTTTCTGCATCCTCTGAGATTGCAATAAGTTCCATCTTGTCCCTATGCTTCTTGTATAGTCGGTCAAGATCGGGCTTTGCCATTATACAAGGAGCACATGCAAGAGAGGTGAACTCCAAAATGGAGTATTTACCCTTGAACTCATTAAGATGATGCTCCTTGTCGTCAAAGTCATAAAGCACGAAATCGGGCATTTCCTCTCCTTTCTCTATACGCATAGTGAACAGATGACTTCTGATTTCCGATGCACATGCCTCATTTTTATCTTCCTGCGGTATTTTATCATATAAAGCACGGGCTTTTGCTATCAGTTCTGCATCTTCCGTATTCATGATTTCACGAGACATAAAAGTAAGTCTTTGCAGAAACTCCTTGCTATATGGGCGTTTCTCCATAAAATCAACCATCGGTCGAATATACATTTCTTCTCTATGCGATTCATATACCTTGAAGAACTGCCGAAACTCATTTGTAGCTTTGTCTCTTTCTACCTGTGTGAGATTCGGATTAAATCTGTCAAAGTATAATTTTGCTTGCTTTGCATCCATCTCATAATACTCAGGCAACTTTTCCTTAATAAACCTCAAGTATTCATTACGTTCCCTTTGTTCAAAGCCACTATTTTCGACATTCCAGAATTTCGGGTTTATGCCATCTCCTGTGATGATAGTTTTTGATCCCAAAGGAGCATTCACGTTACAATAATTCATATATGTATTAATAGAATAACGCTCGTTATCCTTTTGGGAATACCTTACAAAACAGAACCTTCCATTGACAATGTAAGATGTTTCTATACGTTTATAAATCAATCCATAATCAAGGCTAAGATGAACAGGAGTACTGTCTGGGGCATTAGTGATATTACCCTCGATGATTACAGAATCAAGAGGTGTATTGTCTATTTCATGCGCCATACAGGTAATGAAGCACGATACGAAAAAAAATGTTGATAATATCCGTTTCATTGATATGTTAGTTGATTTAAGTTTTACACACCTACACATTATCAGATTTTCGGCAATCTATGTTTGGCTCGTCATTATCTTTTGTCATAGCAATGTCACAATCATAGCTCCCTTTAAGGGCCGTTTCTGCGAACGGACTTACAACGGACCTGAAACGGACCTATAACGGACCTACATCGAACCACCAAAGTTTCCTGTATTTTTCAGATTGTAATAGGCACTTTGTAATCTTACTGCAAAGATACTAAAAAGAAAAATCACATGCAAATTTTTTACACTCTTTTTGCAAAACAAAATATATTCCCTTCGCTATTACATGATCTCAGAAACGCGGTTAGTAACGAGTAACAGGTAACAATAAGGATTTTAGTGTTAGCGTATCTCATTTCAGACATAGCTCTCCCCCGTCTGGTCATGAAATCCGTCATCTGTCAATCCGTCAAAATATCAAGGGAGGTATAAAAAAAGCCTGCCGTTAACCGACAGACTTTTGAATTATGTTTATCCAAGATTTTATTCATCCAGATTTCTGATGAGGATATCCTTTAGGATTTCTTCTGTAAGATCAGCTTCATGAATCACAAAAGTTGCTTCATTTGATTTGACATCGGCTGACCTTTCCAAATTATCATCAATAATTATACGAATATCATAGAGGTCTAACGCAATACTTTTATGAAACAGATCTCGCACCAACGACTTTATAAACGGAGCATACTTGTCATAGAGTTTTGACTCGAAATCCTGATTTGCTGCGAGTGTTTCCTGAGATACAGCAAAACTAAACGAGATTTGACCGTTGCAGGTGGTAAGATTACATGTCGTCTTCTTATCAATAGCACTATATGAGCTACCCCGATTTATGTCAAAATAGTCTTCAGGATAAAGAGACTTATAGAATCTGCTTAGTGATTCAACATCATGGAGCAACCTATCAAGTACCTTCTTGCTATTCTTATTCACAGCATCTACCACCATCGCCACAAGCCCATCGACTTCGTAACCTGCCCCGAAAATGTCACAACAGGCACCATTTAGCCCATCAAAGACATAGCATGAAGGATAGCTAGTATTTTGGAAAGCTGCCGTATTGACAGAACTGCGGAACAACGCTCTCAGTCTTAGAACTGTCTGTTTGTCGCTAATCATTGTGCGTTTAGTATTATCCGACAACTTCACAGACAACTTGTATTTCTCTTTTACATCGCAACTGTCATCTATGTGGACATAGAAAACAGGAGGAATACTCCCACTATCAGAAACGGATCTATCAGAAACAGAGATATACTGACACACAGCCTTAGTATCTAAATTGTCAAACAACAAATCATGCCTTTCTTTCATGTCAACGATACCTAATGGGCGCAAGCGCATCTGTGAACTTATACCAAGGCTGCATAGTAGAAGTAGTGATGTTATAATCGTCTTTATCATGAGTTAATTATAGGTAAAAAAAAGCCCGCACAATCGGCGAGCTCTTTCTTCATATTGATTTTTATCCAAGATATTTCATAAGGATCTTTGCGTTACCAGAATCACGAAGCTTTGTGATTGACTTCTCGCGAATCTGACGAACACGCTCACGGGTAAGACCAAGTTGATCTCCGATTTCCTCAAGTCCCTTCTCGTGACAGCCAATGCCGAAGCACTCGCGGATGATTGTAATCTCACGATCCTTGAGAACCTTTGAGAGCACGTTGTTAAGCTCCATTGCCATTGACTCGTGGTCAACATGACGGTCTGTACGTGAATCATCACCAGAAGCCATTACATCGAGCATACAGTTCTCCTCACCATCAGTAAATGGTGCGTCGATACTTACGTGATGTCCGTCTGCACCAAGGCTCTGACCAATCTTGTCCTCCTCGATGTTGGTTGCAGCTGCAAGCTCCTGAACGGATGGACGACGCTGATGCTCCTGCTCAAACTTGTTGATCTCGTGATTGATCTTGTTGAGAGAACCTACCTGATTGAGAGGCAGACGAACGATACGGCTCTGCTCTGCGATTGCCTGAAGGATGCTCTGACGAATCCACCATACTGCGTATGAGATAAACTTGAAGCCACGTGTCTCATCGAACTTCTGTGCTGCCTTGATAAGACCGATGTTGCCCTCGTCGATAAGGTCAGTAAGAGTGAGTCCCTGATGCTGGTACTGCTTTGCTACGGAAACCACGAAACGGAGGTTTGCCGTTACGAGCTTATCCTTTGCACGTTCACCGTCCGGACCTCCCTTCTTGATCATCTGTGCAAGCTCAATTTCCTCATCAATACTGATAAGTGGTGCACGACCAATTTCTACGAGATACTTATCCAGAGCTTCGCTGGAACGGTTGGTGATACTCTTCTGAATCTTTAACTGTCTCATCTCTGATGCTTAATGATATACTTTAATTAATTGTTATTCAGTATAATATAGGGCATAATTACCTCATTATAATAGAAAAACGGCGCAAAAGTACAAATATTTTATCAGACTACCAAATTTTTTGCACTTTTTTTTCATTTCACGCCTATAAGTCGCCAAAATCGGTCTCCGTTACCTCTATAATATGCCATTACGAGATAACGGTTCTGAGTCTGGAAGAAATCGCCCTCGGTTTCGCTCGTAGGAGTTAGCTTCTGAGAGTAATCTAGCAGTATATTTATATATTGGTATGAATAATATCCGTACTTCAGCGGAATCTCTGCATGATACCATTTGTTCTGCTCATCGTATTGCATGAGGTATTTCTCCGAAAGTTCGTTGTATGTCCATTTACCGTCAACATACACATCACCGTCAAGGCGAGGGGTGTCGAGATAGAAATGCACCTTAACGTATTCGGAGGTGATATCATTCTCTACGTTGTCGGAGTTGCGGATATAGAAAGCTCCATCGGCATCCTCATCATATACATACGCGCGACGCGGATAATCATGATAGAGATGTGCATGATTCCATTCTCCATCCCATTGCAGACTCTCCACACCCATCGAGTTTCGATGCACGTCAAGCATCTCGAATTTATGAAACTCATTTCCGGCAGGGAAGATAAGGCTTTTCGTATGCGTCCATTCCAAAGTGCCGGGACACATGATAGGCGCAGGAGGACACCATACCTGATTGTCAGAACGGTGGTTCTGCATCACAAGCACACGGAACTGCTCTCGCGGATTACTTGCCTTGAGCGTCTGCGGATAATCAAGACGAACATTTACCTGCTGATGCGATTTCCTCACATCAATGTCGGTATCGGTGAGTATGGTGGTCGAGATATTGGCAATATTCTCAGTCACCATAAAACGAGCCGTGATTACCGTGTCCTTCGTCTCATCGTCGATGATGTCAAGCTGATAGTTACCGCTTATCTTAGGCGCACACGATGAGTTCGGAATCCTCAGCGTATAGTGGGTATAGAGTTGATTGGTATTGATAGATTCCTTATAGTTGTCAATCGTAATGTCATCCTGAAAGCCCGACATGAAATCGCTTGTGAAAAGGCCTTCGGTGGGCGTCCAGTCAGGCTCACAATGCGTTAGCGAATATACATAACGGTGGTACTGGTGCGTAAGGTCGTCAAATGATACGGTAAGACGATCCGTAGAGCCAAGACGAATCACGGCATCGCCCATCCAGTCGGTTCCCGAAACCACCTGAAGCGATGCTATGTTCTCACTCCTTATCTCATGCTGCTGCGCAAAGGCAGACATCTGGAGCGATAGTATGCCTGCCAGTACTATTTGCTTTTTCATATTCGATAAAATTGACAGCAAAAGGTGTGCCATAGCTTTAAGTTATGACACACCCTTGATGATAAATGCGACCCCTTTCCCGCCCTTCGGGCACCCTTTCCCCGTGAAGGGGCAAGGGGATAGTATCAATCCCTTCGTGGGCAGCCCTCCCTTGCCCCTTACGGGGAAAGGGCTGGGGAAAGGGGTCGCATTATACTAATTATTCACCGAGCCACCCACAATATCGAGAAGCTCACTGGTGATAGCCTGCTGACGAGACTTGTTATACTGAAGGTTCAGTAAGCGAAGCAATTCATCAGCATTATCCGTTGCTGTCTGCATAGCAACCATACGTGCAGCATGTTCCGATGCGTTACTGTCAAGGAGTGCTGTGTAGATCATAAGATTCACATAGCGAGGTATGAGCAGATTGAGAACCGTCTGGCGGTCTGGCTCCACGATGTAGTTATCATGCAAGGTAGTAGCCTTTGCTGATGAACTCTGACCTTCGAGAGCCTTGTGTCCGCCCTGTTTCTCAAGATAGTCCTGCGCATTGCCAGTCACTACATTATTTTTCAAATCACGAGTGTGATCATAGTCCATAGCCTCCTCAATGTCGATAGGAATCAACGTCTTTGTCTGGAGAATCTGTGAACCCGCACTCTTGAAGTGATGGTAGATCATCTCAACCTTGTCAATCTCACCCTTCACGAAGAGGTCGGCAAGACCAAGACCTATCTGTACGCATTCATGGGAATTAGGCTTATCGGCAAGAGCAGCGAAGTTACCCGCACTCTCAATTCCGAGCTTGCCCACCTTCTCAGCCACCTTACGACCGATAGGATACACAATAACCTCTATTCCCTTTTCTTTATAACCGTCCACTGCACGCTGCATCATCTTGAGCACGTTGGCGTTGAAACCACCGCAAAGGCTTGAGTTGGAAGCAAATACGAGCATTGCCACCTTCTTCACCTCTCGCTTCTGCGTCAGAGCGCCCTGAGCATCCATATCAGCTGCAAGGTAGGTCTTGAGGATAGTCTCCAGCATATTCTCATAAGGGAGCATATTCTCAATCATCACCTGCGCATGATGTAGCTTGCTCGATGCCACCATCTTCATCGCACTCGTAATCTTACGCGTGCTCTGAACTGATGCTATACGATTTTTAATTTCCTTTAATGACGGCATATTTCTAATTAATAATTAACAATTAATAATTAATAATTGGTAAGTCCGAACCTTTATTCAAAATTACCAATTATGTAATTAGTAATTCGTAATTCGTAATTATTTAGCGTACTGACCTGATACATCAGCCATTACCTTCTCGATAGTTGCAGTTGCGCTGTCGTCAATCTTACCACTACCAAGCAAGTCAATAACATCCGCATGACTTGTGCGCATTACCTCCAGGAAGCTGTCCTGACACTCACGAACCTTATCAACAGGAACAGAAGCCATCAAGCCATGAGTACCGCAATACAGGATTGCGATCTGCTCGCCTACTGGCATTGGAGAATACTGAGGCTGGATAAGCAACTGATTGTTCTTACGACCACGGTCAAGAGTCATGGCTGTAACGGCATCCATATCACTTGAGAACTTAGAGAAGCTCTCAAGCTCACGATACTGAGCCTGGTCAATCTTCAGCGTACCAGCCACCTTCTTCATTGACTTAATCTGAGCCGAACCACCTACACGAGATACTGAGATACCTACGTTGATAGCAGGACGGAAGCCTTGGTTGAAGAGGTCTGACTCCAGATATATCTGTCCGTCAGTAATAGAGATTACGTTTGTTGGGATGTATGCTGATACGTCACCAGCCTGTGTCTCGATGATAGGAAGAGCCGTGAGAGAACCACCACCCCTTACCTTGCCTTTCAGGCACTCAGGAAGGTCGTTCATCTGCTCTGCCACCTCCTGCTGCTCGTTGATCTTAGCTGCACGCTCAAGAAGACGAGAGTGGAGATAGAACACATCACCAGGGTAAGCCTCACGACCAGAAGGACGACGGAGGATAAGTGATACCTCACGATATGCAACAGCCTGCTTTGAGAGGTCGTCGTAGATAACGAGGGCATGCTCACCACGATCACGGAAATACTCACCGATAGCAGCACCTGCGAATGGTGCATAATACTGCATAGCAGCAGGATCACTTGCCGTAGCAGCCACGATGATAGTATATGGAAGAGCACCACGCTCCTTGAGGTTCTGAACGAGAGCTGCTACCGTAGATGCCTTCTGACCGATGGCAACATAGATACAGTAAACAGGCTGTCCAGCCTCATAGAATGACTTCTGGTTGATGATAGTATCAATGGCAATGGCAGTCTTACCAGTCTGACGGTCACCGATGATAAGCTCACGCTGACCACGACCGATAGGAATCATAGAGTCAACAGCCTTGATACCTGTCTGAAGTGGCTGCTTAACCGGCTGACGGTAGATTACACCCGGAGCCTTACGGTCGAGCGGCATCTCGAATGAATCGGTAAGGTCAATAGCACCACCACCATCAATAGGCTGACCGATAGGATTGATGACACGGCCGAGCATATTGTCGTTGACGCGAATAGAAGCAATACGATTGGTACGCTTCACTGTCTGTCCTTCCTTGATGCCGCTTGTAGGACCCAGAAGCACACAACCTACGTTGTCTTCCTCCAAGTTCATCACGATAGCCATAGTGCCGTTCTCGAACTCAAGAAGTTCGTTAGCCTGTGCATGGCGCAAGCCATAGATACGAGCCACACCATCGCTCACCGTCAGTACAGTACCCACCTCGTCAAAATTCTGACCTTGGCTGATACCCTGCAGCTGCTGAAGAAGCACCTCAGACACTTCGCTTGGTTTTATTTTGTCCATTATTCGAATTTACAAAGTTACAAGTTTACTAATTACAGCCGGGCATTAGCCTAACTGCTTAAGAATAGTACGCAACTGCGACTGTACGCTGACATCCATGCGGTAGGTATCATATTCGAGTATGAAACCACCGATGATGTCCGGGTTCACCTCTGTCTGGAACTCCACGTTTGCCTGAGTACGCTTCTCCACCATCTGCTGCATCTTCGTGCGTATGTCCTCTGAGACAGGCACGGCGGTGATGAGACGGCCAGAGACCATATTCTTCTCCTGGCGGTAGAGTGTGACAAAGGAATTGGCCATAAACTGCATAAGGTTCTCCCTACCCTCCTGAAGCACAAGACTGATGAACTTCCTTGTATGCTCCGAAGGATTACCACCGCAGGCAGCAAGAAGGATTTGCTCCTTCTTCTCCTTTGGCAGCATGGGATTGTCGATGGCTGTTCTCAGCTGGCGCACGTCGAGGTAGCTCTGGACGATGTTCTGCATGTCTGCATACACAGCGTCCTTCACCGCCTGTTGGTCAGCGCTCTTCAGAAGAGCACGAGCATAGCGAACTGAAATTACACCAGTATTCATATCGATTTACCCTTATACTTTATTTATTTTCCACTTGAACCTCATCCAGCATACGGTCGATGAGCTGCATCTGCTGAGCATCGCTTGAGAGGTTGGTGCGAACCACCTTCTCAGCAATCTGAACAGAGAGCTGGGCAACCTGAGCTCGAATATCGCGGATAGCAGCCTGCTTCTCACGCTCAATCTGGAGTTGTGCCTCCTCTATGATGCGAGTTGCCTCTGCCTTCGCCTTATTCTGAGCTTCCGCGATAATGGCATCACGCACAGCACCGGCATCCTTGATGATAGCCGACTGCTGCTCACGCGCCTGCTGTACCATTGCTTCGCTTTCCTGCTGTATGTTCGCGAGCCTCTCTGCTGCCTCATGGGCATTCTTGAGACTCTCATCGATGAACTTCTTACGCTCTTCAACCATGCCTACGATGGCAGGGAATCCGAACTTAGCAAGCACACCGAACACTACGAGGAATGCAAGGAGCATCCAGAACAGTAGTCCAAGATCGGGAGTTAATATTGATGGGAGATTCTCCATTTGCTAATGGTTTTATAAAGGTTGTAAGGTTAGAAGGCTATGAGGTCACGAGGGCTTTTTCTGAACCCAAGACCAAGCCGAAACCACCTTTAAACCTAAAAAATTACTTAATAAGGAATGCGCAGGCAACAACAGCGAAGAGAGCAACACCCTCAACGAAAGCAGCTGTAAGGATCATGTTTGTCATAATCTTACTTGAAGCCTCTGGCTGACGAGCAATAGCATCCATAGCGTTGCCACCAATTTTACCAATACCCAAACCTGCACCGATAGTAGCAAGACCTGCACCAAGACCGCAACCCATAGCTGCGATTCCGTCTAAAAGAAGTGATGAAATCATAATTTTAAATGTTTAAAGTTATTAGTTATTTTTATTTGTTATTTCTATTTTCGGCCATGCCCTATCAAGGCAAGGCACATTGTGATTAATCTTTTTCTGATTATTATTCCTCTGCTGCGTGATGCTCAGGGCGAGAAAGACCGATGAACACGGCAGAGAGAAGAGTGAACACGTATGCCTGAACGAATGCCACAAGCACCTCAACGAGATTCATGAACAGAAGCATCAGTCCGCTGAACAGGTTGAGACCTATGCCGTAGGCTGTACCCATTGACCAACCGAGGAAGATGATGCAGGTGAACGAGAGGATCACGGCATGACCAGCCATCATGTTGGCAAAGAGACGAACCATCAAGGCAAATGGCTTCGTGAAGATACCCACAACCTCAATCACAGGAATCAGAGGTGCGGGATAAGCCTTCAGGAACAATGGAACCTCTGGCCAGAATATCTCCTTCCAGTACTCCTTGTTACCGTTGAAGTTCACGGCAATCATCGTGCAGATAGCGAGGAAGAACGTGATGTTGATGTTACCCGTCACGTTACCGCCACCAGGGAAGATTGGGAGCAATCCCACAAGGTTTGTGGTGAAGATGAAGAAGAACACAGTCAGGAGATACGGAGCATAGCGACGATAGTACTTCTCACCAACGAGAGCCTTTACCACGTCGTCATGAATTATCATTACGAGCATCTCCACGCATCCTACGAAGCCACTCGGAGCTTCCTGCTTGCTATCGTGGTTCTTATACCAGCGAGCGCATGAGAGGAAGATAGTGATGAGGATAGCCACGACGATCCATATCTGTGCCACGCTCTTTGTGATTGAGAGATCCAAAGGACGCTCCACAGTTCCGTCAGGCATCTTCTCGTATATCTTGCCATGCTTCTCGTGGTTGAAGAAGAAGTTATCAGGGAGTGAATGCTCCGTACAGAACGACCACTCGCCCGTTGCACCGCTTCTCACGATGATTGGCAATGGAATACTCAAGTGCTTACCCTCATACGAACAGATATGCCACTCGTAAGCATCAGCCAGATGCTCAAGTACAATCTCAGGGATGTCTATGCTCTCACCGCCCTCCTTCTTCTCTTCAGAGGCGAAGGTTGACAGAGGAAGCAATGCTACCATCAGCAAGAGGAGTATCGACTTAATGTGTTTCATTATTATTTACGTTTTGAGATTGGGAGCGTTCCCAACCATATTACTTGAAGAGGTTGTGAACCATCTTGGTGAAGAAGATGGAGTGAAGAATCAACAGTACGAAATAGTTCACCATAAAGGCGATTACCCACGGTGCCATCGCATCCCTGCCCACTACGGCATAGACAACTCCGAGGAACACCAGCACCAGAAACATACGGAAGCCGGAACTTGCCGTATGGAACGTGGCGAGGAAGTCGAGGTGCTTCGTGGCAACCCACTTCCAGAGCATCGTCAATGCAACTAATTCAAATACTGAGAAGACAGCCGCTATGCTACAAGCCTTGTCGTGCAACACACTTTCATCCAGCAAATGGTTCTTCGTTATCACCATCGTTATGCCCCTTATCACGCAGATGGTCAGGAGGCATATCAGCATGTGCCGACTGGCTTGCTTCTTTATTTCTGTCTCTGGCATTTCCTTACTGTTACAATTCCACACAGAGGTTTACCTGATTCTGATTCACGGAAACAAAGCCCCCGATCACCTCAAGGTCTTTCTTTCCCTGAGCAGTCTCATAGGTAACAACTCCCTTATTCAGCGAAGATATGATAGGCGCATGATTCTGAAGAATCTCGAAGCTGCCCAGTGTTCCTGGAACAAGGACGCTCTCCACCTCGCCGTCAAACTCTATCTTCTCAGGTGAAACGATCTTTAATTTTAACATAAGTATAAAATATTAACGAGCAACAGCCCCTCACCTGCCCTTCGGGCATCCTCTCCCCAAGGGGCGAGGAGGAAGTTAGTATTGCCGAATTAATGTAAGCCCCTAACACATTCCCTCTAGAGAACCGTTTAAGCGGAAAATTGTAACTTTTCCCTCGCCCCTTGGGGAGAGGGTGTCCGCAGGACGGGTGAGGGGCCAACTGGCTAGGCCTTTATCCCTGTGCCTGAGCCAGAAGCTTCTTACCCTTCTCGATAGCCTGCTCGATAGTACCCACGTTGAGGAATGCCTGCTCTGGCAGGTCGTCAAGCTCACCGTTCAGGATCATGTTGAAGCCCTTGATAGTATCCTCAATGCTAACCATCTCACCCTTAACGCCAGTGAACTGCTCCGCAACCGTGAATGGCTGAGAGAGGAAACGCTGCACGCGACGAGCGCGGTTCACAGTCAGCTTATCCTCATCAGAGAGCTCATCCATACCGAGGATGGCGATGATGTCCTGAAGCTCCTTATACTTCTGAAGAATCTGCTTCACACGCTGAGCACACTCATAGTGTTCCTTACCTACTACCAATGGGTCAAGGATACGTGAAGTAGAGCCAAGTGGATCCACAGCAGGATAGATACCAAGCTGCGCGATGTTACGTGAAAGCTCAGTAGTAGCATCAAGGTGAGTGAAGGTTGTAGCTGGAGCAGGGTCGGTCAAGTCATCGGCAGGCACATACACAGCCTGTACAGATGTGATAGAACCAGTCTTTGTAGAAGTGATACGCTCCTGCATTGAACCCATCTCAGAAGCAAGCGTTGGCTGATAACCTACGGCTGATGGCATACGGCCGAGAAGAGCCGATACCTCAGAACCTGCCTGAGTGAAACGGAAGATGTTATCGATGAAGAAGAGGATGTCACCACCCTGATCACGGAACTCCTCTGCAACGGTAAGACCTGAGAGAGCAACTGAAGCACGTGCGCCAGGTGGCTCATTCATCTGACCGTACACAAGCGTAGCCTGTGATTTCTTAAGTTCCTCAGGGTCAACGAGTGACAAGTCCCACTTACCTTCTGCCATAGCCTCCTTGAACTTCTCACCGTATTTAATCACGCCTGACTCAATCATCTCACGGATAAGGTCGTTACCCTCACGAGTACGCTCACCCACACCAGCGAAAACAGAGTAACCGTTATGTCCCTTTGCAATGTTATTGATAAGCTCCATGATAAGCACGGTCTTACCTACACCGGCACCACCGAACAAACCAATCTTACCACCCTTGAGGTAAGGCTCAAGCAAGTCAATGACCTTGATACCCGTTGCAAGCATCTCCTTAGAAGTAGAAAGCTCTTCATACTTAGGAGCCTCACGGTGAATAGGATATTTGTTCTCCTGACCGAGCTGCTTCATGCCGTCAATAGGCTGACCGATAACGTTGAGCATACGACCTTTGATCTGATCGCCTGAAGGCATAGAGATAGGAGCACCGGTTGGGATAACCTCAAGTCCTCTCTGAAGACCGTCAGTATTATCCATAGCAACGGTACGCACGGTATCCTCACCAATGTGCTGCTGAACCTCGATGATGAGGTCACGACCATCAGCACGTTTTACGACAAGCGCATCATGAATCTTAGGTAGCACCTTCTCAGCGTCAAGTCCTTTTGTATCGAAATATACGTCGATAACAGGACCGATAATCTGGGATATGTGACCAATAATTTGTGACATATAGTTTTAGTTTAGAGTTAATCTTACTTTGATATATATGAATAGGTGGCAAAGACTGTGTTTTGTCATCTTACATTCCAGTTATTTTACTAGGTTTCGAGTGCAAACTAAGGCTCGCACGAAGTGGAAAGTGCCAATCAGCCATCAAGGCTGGAGCACGGTTGTTTAATCGCCCACGAGTGCAAACTAAGGCTCGCACGAAGTGGAAAGTGCAAGTCAGCCATCAAGGCTGGAGCACGGGGTGTTTAATCGTCCACGAGTGCAAATGTAGTAAAAACTTTTTAATAACAAAAATTTTTCTTGTATTTTTTTTACATTTTTTTTAACAAACAAGATTTTTGCTAATTCCATGTTCCTTTTTCGTTTACTATTGTATCAATCTGCCATCTCTGCTTTACTTGTAAGTGAAGAGCGAAAAGTGAAGAGTGAATAATTTAAGTTACTACCCACTTTTCACCTGCCACCTAGTTTAACGTGAGTTCGACGAAAACCCTGAAGGGGTGATATAGTTTAGGATAGGGTGCAACCCTATCATCGATAATGCCACCACATTCTTGAGCGCCGTAGGTGCGACATAATTCCATAATAAGGCGGGATTGTGATTGATATGAAAATATATCGTCCTTACAGGACTTTTTGGGGGATTTACCCGATTGCGATAGGGTTGCACCCTATCCTAAGCTATATCACCCTTTCAGGGTTTTCTGCAATTTTCTCTAATTCTCCCTTTCAGTTTTTTCATCGAACTGACGTTATTTATAAAACATGAAAGATGTCACCATTTCTCTAAAGGGAAAGGAAAGCAAGACAATAGCGAGGACTAAACGTCGAATTCATACATTACAAGATTCTTTCGAAGGGCTTCACCTTGTAAATCCGTTTCACCTCCGTTGCAAAGCCGTTCCAAGTCAGTTCCTAAGAATATGCGAAATGGGATTTGTATGGGATTTGAAAGGGAATTACGTAAGCATTGAAATTTACGTGAGTTCGATTGTTTTCCCAACCAGTATATTGGTGAATATCATGTGGCTGGAGGAAGTCTGAAGGAGCGGCATCTAAAAGGGCTTTTAGCACTCGTAGTCTTTAATTCGTCAAATTCACATCATTTACCATTAA
The DNA here is from genome assembly GCA_946411565.1 of uncultured Prevotellaceae bacterium. Lineage (GTDB taxonomy): Bacteria > Bacteroidota > Bacteroidia > Bacteroidales > Bacteroidaceae > Prevotella. Next base: position 15,403 of record CAMKEM010000035.1, read on the forward strand.
TTCCCTAATTTCATTTGGATGTTTCAAGTAAAAAACTTACCTTTGCACTCAGCATACATAAAGAACGTGCCGCTACCTCAAATAAACACTATCGGTAATCCGAATTATGGCAACAACGAGAACACTCTTCTTTATCTGCATTTTATACTCTTTATTTTCATATGGTGGACAGATATCAAAATGTGAGGACACACCACATTGCGTAACACATCATGTATTGAATCTACCAATACTATGCCTAAGATGATTGATGATCCAAACATCGGAGAATTTATAGGATTTTCTAATGCATCTTCTACCGAATATGTGTTAATGGTTCGTGAATACGGAGGATTTGGAAATCAGTTTGACTATTTTTATTTAACCGATAGCATAGCTCCAGAATATGCCAAACAGATTGTAACCCTTCCTGATTCAGCATTCGTTACCACTTTGGGTGCTCACATAGGTTACTCAGAAAAGGAATTTCTTGAGAAATACAGGAATATCGTTTTTAACATATCCTAGAGCCCGACAGGAAAAATTTATGAATATCAAGATACAACGATCCAATATCGTAGTGTTTACAAATTCACTAATGGTAATCTATTCCATATAGAATTTGGATTTGCATATTAAATGTTTATTAGAATATTAAAGAATACGATCAAAGACCAATAAAAAGAGAATAAAAAGGGAAACGGATTTATCTAATTTATCTGAGGGGCATCGCACAAAACAATAATGCGCAAGCTATCAGATAAATCGGATAAACCCGCTTCCTTATTATTATTTATGAAAGATTACAAAGCGAAAATCCGTTTTATTTATGAAAGAGGAAAATCTTTCACTCTTTCATTCTTTCATATTTATTTTATATAACACTCACGGATTAGATGCTGAGCTCTTCGAGCACCTTGATGAGCTTCTTGTCGAATGGCTTGTCGGAACGGATGGCCTCGGAGAATGGCACATATACCACCTCGTTGTTCTTGATGCCAATCATCACGTTACGCTGACCTTGCTTGAGTGCCTCGATTGCACCTACACCTGTACGGCTGGCAAGGATACGGTCACGAGCCGTAGGACTACCGCCACGCTGCAAGTGACCGAGGATAGATACACGCACATCGTAGCCGGGGAACTCGTTCTTGACACGCTCTGCATAGTAGAGGGCACCGCACTTTGGTGACTCAGAAACGATAACGATACATGATTTCTTTGACTTACGAATGCCACGCTTCATGAATTCAGCCAACTGGTCCTCGTCGGTTGCCTCCTCTGGGATGATGGCAGCCTCAGCACCACAGGCGATGGCAGAGTTCTGCGCAAGGAAGCCAGCATCGCGTCCCATAACCTCGATGAAGAAGATACGCTCATGGCTCTGTGCGGTGTCGCGGATGCGGTCAACACACTCCATGATGGTGTTCATCGTTGTATCATAACCGATAGTAGAGTCAGTTCCGTAGAGGTCATTGTCGATAGTTCCTGGAAGTCCGATACATGGCACGTCGAACTCGTTTGCGAAGTTCATGGCACCAGTGAGAGAGCCGTTTCCACCGCATACGATGAGAGCGTCAACGCCGTTAGCCTTGATCTGGTCGTATGCCTTCTGCATTCCCTCCATAGTCATAAATTCCTTTGAGCGGGCAGTCTTGAGGATAGTACCTCCAAGGGTGATGATACCGCTCACGTTCTCTGTGGTGAAATCCTTCATCTCACCATTGATAAGGCCGTCATATCCGCGATAGATTCCCTTAACCTTAAATCCGTTGTAGATGCCGGCACGAGTCACGGCACGAATGGCTGCATTCATTCCAGGAGCATCACCGCCTGATGTGAGAATGCCAATTGTCTCAATTTTTGCCATAGTGTTTCTGTTTTTTAATTAGCCTAACCAAGCCTTCCCAAAGGGAAGGATGTTCTATACGATAGATAATTTAATTGTTAATTATAAATTGATATTGTTATACCTGATAATGTTATGTACTATTTAGCTATGTACTATTTACTATTTTACTTTTCGACTTCCCCCATCGCCTTTCGGCTTCCTCCCTACGGGGAAGGGCGGGTGGAGAGGCCACTCTTATACTGTAAAATACAGCACCGCGAGCCCGATGATTCCGGCAAGCAGAACCTTTGAACCGACGTGCTTGAAGTACCATGACATTCCGACGCGCTCTGCCTGCATATAGACTATGCCTGAGACGCTGCCTACGGTCAATACGCTACTTCCTACGGCTGTGGTATAGCCGATTATCTTCCAGTATGCGCCGTTCTGCACCATGTCGGCAAGGAATGGCTCTGAAGGCTGCACTACCTCGTTTACATCGAAGATTGATATCATCGTCATTGCCGTGGCAAAGTTGTCGAGGAAGATGCTGATGGCTCCGCTTATCACTCCGAGAATCCAGATGCTTGGGCAATATTCCTCTATCTGCTCGGCAAGCTTCGCGAATGCGCCTGTCTCGCTCACCACGCCTACGGCAAGCATTATTCCCATGACATAGAGCATGAGCTGAATGATGGAGTACTGGAGCTGACGAGGGATGGAGCGTGTCATTCTTCTGTCAGAACTCATTATGTTTCTGTTGAAGATTTCGTTTACTACCCACAGGATTGACAGCACGCAGAACGCTCCGAGGAATGGTGAGAGCTTGGTGATGCTGTGGAATGTTGGGATGAACCACAGACCGCCGATGCCCACGAAGAGCACTAACACACGCTGCCATACGTTGAGGTTGGTGTCATCGCCACGATAAGGCAATGTAGGGCGGTCGAGCTGCACGGTTTCGCTCAATGTTCTGCCTATGAGATAGGTAGGCAGCATCCACGCTATGAGGCATGGGATGAGGAGCGAGAGGGTGTATGAAGTGGCGGTAATTGCGCCCATGTTCCAGAGTACGAGGGATGTAGGTTCGCCGATTACCGTTAGTGCTCCGCCGAAATTGACAGCGAGAACGACTACCGCACCATATATTATTCTATCGCGCGTGCGAGGGAGTATCTGATTGGTTACGGTGAGCATCATCACCGTGGATGAGATGTTGTCGAGGTTGGCTGACAGGAGGAATGAGAAGGCTGCGAGTTTCCACATGAGCAACCGACTATTGCGTGTGCGTAGCCAGATGGTGAGGAAGTCGAAGCATCCGTTGTTGTGCAGTATCTCAACGATTGTCATTGTTGCGAGAAGGAAGAGCACGACCTCTGACGCCTTTCCGACGCATTGTATGAAAATGTTCTGCCAGATGTAGTTCTTGACGGCATCGCTTGTTGCCGTAGCACCATGTAGGAAGCTCATGTACTCCACCTGATGGTTCGACATGATAAAGTCACTACCCCAACTGATATATAGCACCCAGCCAACGGTTCCAGCGAAGACCGCGATAGCAGCCTTGTTGATGTTGGTGAGCCTTTCGGTAGCTATGAGTATATAGCTAATTAATAGTATTGCTACAATTATCAATGTCATGGTTGCAAAATTACTACTTTTTCCGTGAATGCCAAACAAAAAGAGCGAAAAAATCGCATGAAAAGGAGATTTTCTTACAATTTGAAAGGAAATTTGCTTGCGCAAAGATTTGGAAAGTAAATTAGGAGTAAATTAATTCAGAAAATTAAAAGCAGGAAATTTAAAAAAAGGGAAGCGGACGAATCCGTTTCCCTTAATAATTTACTGATTATAATTTACTGACAATTTACTTTCCAAAAAGAATTTGCTTTCCAAGCCATTCCGCGCAAGCGGAAGTTTTTCACTTACTCGCCCAGAGGCACGGTGAAGTATTCTTTCTTGCCAGAAGGATAGATACCCTTGATGTAGAGAACAGGGTCCTTGCTCTTGTTAGCAGCCTTGACAGCATCGCTGAGATCAGAGAGTTCCTTCACTGGTGTCTCGTTGACAGTCTGGATGATGAAGCCGACAGGAATGCCACGCTCCTTGAACTTACCAGAGTTAATCTTCGTGATCTTCAAGCCATACTTGATATCGAGATCTGCCTTCTCAGCATCGTTGATCTCACGAATCTGTGCACCGAGAACATCGAGGTCGGCATCCTTCACAATCTTTGTGTTGCCCTGCTCGTTCTTGAGAGTAACCTCTACGGTCTTTGACTTCTTCTTGTGGAGGAGAGTTACCTTAACCTTGTCGCCAGGACGCTTTGTAGCGAGAATCTCCTGAAGCTCAGCCATCTTTGTAACCTTCTGACCATCGATGTTTGTGATAACATCACCGTCCTCGATACCTGCTTCCTCAGCAGCAAGGCCTTCAGCAACACTTATTACATAGACACCTTCGTTTGTGCCAAGGTCAACTTCCTTCTGCTGTGCCTTCTGCTCATCAAGATAGTCACGAACATCCTTACCACTAATACCGAGCAAGCCACGCTGTACCTGACCGTATTCCTTCAAATCAGCAACAACCTTGTTCATGATTGTTGTAGGGATAGCAAATCCATAGCCTGTGAAGTTACCAGTCTGAGAGTAGAGCATTGCGTTGATACCAACAAGCTCACCCTTCACGTTTACGAGAGCACCACCTGAGTTACCTGCATTGATAGCAGCATCAGTCTGGATGAATGACTCAACGCTATTAGCATAGAGACGACGTGCCTTTGCAGAAACGATACCTGCGGTTACGGTAGCACGGAGATTGAATGGGTGTCCGATAGCGAGAACCCACTCACCAACCTTGATATCATCACTTGAAGCTATGGTGATAGCTGGGAGGTTCTTTGCGTTGACCTTGATAAGAGCAAGGTCGGTATTCTTGTCAGTACCGATGATACGAGCAGAATACTCACGGTTGTCGTTAAGGGTAATGGTGAGTTCGTCTGCACCCTCTACAACGTGATTGTTAGTTACGATATATCCATCCTCAGAGATGATGACGCCAGAGCCGGCACCCTCCTTCTTAGGAGTCTGAACCTTACGGCGCTGATTCTGTCCCTGACCACGCTGTCCGAACATACCGAACGGGTCGAAGAAATCGCCGAACGGATCGCTCTGCATCTCAACCTCCTGAACCTTTGAATTCTGAAGGTATTTGATATGTACCACACATGGCAGAGCCTTATCGGCTGCATAAGTCAAATCAACTGGCTGACCTGCAACAGCGGCAGGAGCATTTGGAGCTTTTGCAGCCTTAGCCTCTGTGAAGGCTGCAACTGAGAATGTGAGCGATGTCACACAAAGTGCTGCAACAGCAAAATTACAAATAGTCTTTTTATTCATGATTATTATTTTTGTTAACCTAATTTCTTTTTTCGTTAGATTAAAGTGTAAGGTATAAAGTTTAATGTAGATTGTTATTACATCACCTTTTTATCATTCTTTAATCTTTCGTTTTCTCCAAGTGCGATGAGCAAAGCTTGTTCGCATCCGTGAAATGGGGGCGTATTGCCCATAGAGCGGCACCCCGACTCAGATTTCTGGGTGCAAATTTAAGCGCAAAAAATGTAATTCCGCCATTTTGTCATAATTTTTGCCTTTTTTTAAATAATAATTCCTCCCTATTAACGGCAATTTATGATTTAACACTTGGAATAAAGAAATTTTAAGACGAGAGATGAGTAAAAAGTGAAGAGTGTAGAATTTAAGTTTCCTTTTATCGCAAAGGGCAGTTGTCAACATTTGAACTGCAATACAAACTTAAATTCTTCACTCTTCACTATTCACTCTTCACTTAATTCAGTCCTTTCTGTACCAAATCCTAATGATTTTTCTGCGAATTACAAATAGATTAACAAACGTCACGATAAGGAACAAGGCAACTCCTACCATAATCATAGGTATCAAGGAACCGTTTGCAAGTTCTGGATAAATATCCTCTATCAACGTAATGTAATATGAGCGGACTATCAAAACCACTACGATGGCAATGACGAGAACGATAAGGTTCAGCGATGCCGTAAGCAACTGATATGGACGCGCTACCCTTGAAGGAGAATAGCCTATGAGAAGCAGATCCTCCAGTTTCTTGGCATTCTTCTGAACGAGCAGATAGATGCTCAGCATGAGGATGTAGAAGCTCAGGGCAGAGATTACGAGTCCGACGATGAGCACAAGACTAACCACAAGACGCAGGAAATATGCTATTTTTTCCTGATTCATCTGGTCTTGCTCTATCTCCATGCCATGATCCTCAAGATACTGACTGACATTTTTGTCAGTTGCATTAGTCACTTGCATCAAGAGGCGGGTATGGCTCACCTCATCCTTTGGAGCGTAATATGAATTGCTCCAATCCATGAACGACTGAGGTACGAGTATGCTGCTCAGACTTGAAGAGAAGCCCACTACCCTACCATTGTAGGTGTCTTCTTTGCCATCGCCCTTTATGACAATGGCGAAATCTATCATTCCCATCACGCTCTCGGAAATCTTCGGCGCGTTATGGCTCTGGGCATATCCGAAGTTATACATATTGATATATGTACGAGGCACTATGACAGGCACTTCCTTCTGTCCCTCCTTCCATTGCCATTGGCTCTTGTCTATCTCTACGAAACTATCAGGAACAGCCTCGAAGAAAAGCTCGCTCGACAGAACTGGCTGACCAGAGATACCCATATGGGCATCCACTTTATAATTGGTAGATGTGAATCCGCACACTTTCATTACGAAAGGTTGCGAAGCCACATCCTCAATATCATTTTTAGTAAAGTCAGTATTTGCACCGCTTATGGTTGTGCCCATACCGATTTGCTTTGACACCATGACATAATCGGCCTTCATGAAGGAATCTTCCTGCGTGAAGACTGGCAATACGTCATTATAGAATTGTATTCCGAGAAGCACTATTACCATTCCGCAGAGGTTCGCAAGGAAGAACCCCACGAACTGCGCAATACTGATATGTGCTCGAAGTAATTTCCAGATCATAAAGCCTAACCAAGCCTTCCCAAAGGGAAGGATGTTTTATAGTATTATTCCCTATTATCTATCTAATATATCTCCCCCATGATTAGAAATACTAACCACTCCCCCTTGAGGGGGTAAGGGGGGAGGAGCCCTCCCTTGGGGAGGGGCTGGGTGGGCTTTACAGCCTCTTCACCCTATCGTACCCAATATCCATATGCTTACCAATACTGGTAACTATCACACCCGCGCCCTGTCGCTTTGCCTCTGTCATCATAATATCAGCCATAATGGCAGAGTTAGTATCGTCAAGATGCGAGATAGGCTCATCAACCAAGAGGAAATCGAAAGGCTGAACCAAAGCACGCATCATAGCCACCCTCTGTTGCTGACCGAATGACATGTGCGCAATCTTTGTATCAACCTTATCCTCTATGCCAAGACGCTTGAACCAGTCAAGTATCTCCGTTTCGGTCTTATGCCCTGTGAGCAAGTTCTTTATCTGCACATTCTCCATTGCCGTGAGTTCGGGAAAGAGACGGAGTTCCTGAAAGAGATGACTTATCATTGTACGGCGAAGCGAGCACCATTTATCCACGCCATACCCCTTCACGTTCTCAGAATCGAAAAGAATACTTCCCTCATAGTCAGAGCGATAGCCAAGCACATAAGAGCAGAACGTGCTCTTGCCTTTTCCAGAATCAGCAAGCACAAGGTATGTCTTGCCTTTCTCAAAGACCGCCTCCGTCTGCCATATCTCCGACTGCATCTTCTGTCCTTTAAACACAGCAGGGAGAACGTTGTTGAATGTTATTTTGTTCATGATTATTGGCCTAAGGCCTCTCCCCCCGCCCTCCCCCGCAGGGAGGGAGCCTGTCCGCGAATGGCCATCCGCTCAGCATACAAGGAGATTTAATTAACTATTACTAAATTTCGATTTTTTATCAGTCTTTTGCGCACTCCGGCTCCCTCCCTACGGGGGAGGGCGGGGGGAGAGGCCGTACTTCATATTCTATCTTATTCACCCCTCCCAAGAATGGCTCAAAGATGCTCATCACTTCCTTGTCGAGCGATTTGAGATTAACAGAAACCTTCATCAAGGTATTACTGTCAGCTCCTTGAAGCGTCTCTACCTCAGTATCATTTCCACTCTGTGTAATGAGCATACGACCTTGCACCTTCTTGAGTTTATCGCGGAAACCACCACTATTGAGCATCGTCATGAAATCCTTGTTTGACTCCATAACATGAATGATTTCCTCGCTATTGCCTTTCGCAAGTATATTCATAGCGTTGTCAATGCCCTGACGGATAAGGAGATTATCAGAAGTAGTCCTGCCCATAAGGGTGAGTACGCTATTATTTACGCTCACATCAGCCTTTAGCATAACATCATCCGTACTTGTGCCAGTAGGAGTACCGATAAGGAAAGGCACTACGAGTTTCTTTGGCATCACGCTTATGCTTGCTATGAGCGAAACAGGCGATTTCGCACTTTCTATTTCCTTGAAGATATCAGTTTCACCAATGCCACGCTCTGGGTCGAGTGTGAGGTATCTCATCAGCCTCTTTGCCATTTTCTGTTCATCAGATGCAATTATAGGACCTACCGCCACAAGCGCATCCTCATTATATGCCACGAGGATATTCCTGTTCACCACGGCATACTTGCAATCCTTCAGTTCCTTTGGCTCAGAAGCCTTGCCAGCCTTTGCAAGAGCAGAAATGATATCGTCAATGTCATCATCATCCGTCACCTTTGCGCACGCACCAAGACTACCGTCAGGAGCAGCAAAGAGATATACAGGCGCAGAAATATCCACTCCCGATTTCTCTGATGATGTCAAAGCATCATCACCCATAAAAAGCTCAAGACTTGCCTTTGCCCTATCCTCAGAAGCGACACGAACAATAGCCTTGCTCTGAGAAGGGATGGCGTCGTAGTAGAAAGCAGCGTCTTTGGTGCAGGAAACTAAGAAAAGAAAGCCCCCCAGCCCCCCAAGGGGGAGTATTTTAGATAGTAATTTCGCGAAAGGCATGTTAATTGTTAATTATTAATTGTTAATTCCCTAACGCCCAACTGCATCATCATCACAGCCGATAATGCGGCGGTTTCGGTTCTAAGTCTTGCCGAACCGAGAGACACCGACTTATATCCAGCATCTACGGCTGCCTTGACCTCTTCAATAGAGAAATCGCCTTCAGGACCTACGAGAACAAGGATCTCATCATTATCAGCAATATCCATAGACTTTATTTCCTCGAAGAAATCAGTCCTTGGCACTTCATCATAGCAATGGCAGATAAAGCCCTTCGGATGCTGTTTAATGATATCCATGAAAGGAGTCATCTCATTGACAACAGGCATCCACGGCTTTCGGCTTTGCTTAACGGCAGAAACCACAATCTTCTCTACCCTATCCTTACGCATCTGCTTTCTTTCAGAGAACTTGCAAAGCGGAAAAGAGAACTCATCCACGCCTATCTCCGTAGCTTTCTCCACCATCCACTCCACTCGATCCATCATCTTCGTGGGAGCCATAGCGATATGCAGATGGCCTTTCCACCCCTTCTTCTGGGGAATGGTCTCAATGATGCGATAGTGGCAATGCTTCCCTTGGGCAAGAGTAACCTCTGCCCTGAAGAAAACGCCCTCACCATCCATCAGGAATATCTCATCGCCCTCAACGAGTCGGAGCACACGGATAGCATGCTGTGCCTCTTCCTGTGGAAGTTCATCAAGCTCACCAGCCTTAGGCACATGGAAATATCTCACTTCCTTCATTCCTTCGCCCTCCTATCAAGTTCTTCCTTGATATGCTTCGCCGTTTCGTATTCCTCATTCTCGATAGCCTTCTCAAGTGATGTCTCAAGCATCTCCTTGGTAAGAGAATTGATAGGAATAGCCACTCCAGGCTGCCCTTTCTTCAAAGGCACACTCTGAAACTGCCAAAGCACACCCTCGGCATATAAAGGCACATGTTTGTTGGCAAGAGTAAGCAGAACGCCCTCGGTAGCCTTAACAGGGAAGGTTGTGCCTGTACGTTCATCTTCAATCACAGCCCTATAAATGCCATCCACCACGTTGGTTATCACCACGCATAGCTTCAAGTCGGTCATATAGCTAATGATACCCATCAAAGCCTCTGGAAGAAGAGTCTTTCCTGCATTATCCCCAAAGGAATAATGCACCAAGTCCTCATCTGTATGCTCAAGGTCAGTACGAAGATCGAACTGGAACTTCGTAAACCTATCACACACAATGCTAAGATGGCGAGTCTCTGCCTCGTCAGTAAGACTGATGATGCCAATATCAGTATTGTTCACCATCAGTTGTATTCCCATGTATTTTAGTTTTATCTTGTTCATAAAAATATAATAAAAGCCCCTCACCTGCCCTTCGGGCATCCTCTCCCCTAAGGGCGAGGAAGAAGTTACATTTTTACAGATTATGAGGGATTTGTTTAAGGGTTAAATACTAACTTTCCCCTCGCCCTCAGGGGAGAGGGTGTCCGTAGGACGGGTGAGGGGTTTCTTCTTCGGTCTGAAAATAACCGCGAAAAGCACAAGCACGACAAACGCATAGCCAGCGAATACGAACCACGATGTGCGCCAACCTGCAATAGTATCGGTCACGCCATCGTTGAAAACAAACGTATTCACCACAGCCTGTGCCGAAAGCGTGCCTATCGTTGCACCAAGTCCGTTTGTCATTATCATAAACAAGCCCTGTGCCGATGAACGAGTCTCAGCATCCGTGTTCTGGTCAACAAACAACGCTCCTGAGATATTGAAGAAGTCGAATGCCACACCATACACTATGCAACTAAGCACAAGCATCCACAGCCCTGATCCTGTATCGCCCAAGCCGAATAATCCGAACCTCAGCACCCACGCAAGCATGGCTATCATCATCACATTCTTGATACCGAATTTCTTCAGACAGAAAGGAATGAGAAGTATGCAGCAAGTCTCGCTTATCTGCGATAATGAGATTAGGATGTTAGCGTGCTGTGCACCAAAGGTATCGACATATTCCGCTACATCCTTGAACGATGTAATGAACGGATTTGCATATCCATTCGTTATCTGAAGACTCACACCAAGAAGCATTGAGAAGATGAAGAATATCGCCATCTTCTTCTTTCTGAACAACTTGAAAGAGTCGAGTCCGAGTGCCTGAACCAATGATGTTGAAGGCTCACCCTCAATCTTTCCCTTGACAGGAGAAGCAGGCAAGGTAAGACAATACATCGCAAGCAGAAGGCTCAATCCACCACTCACAACAAACTGCTTACTTGTTGTCTGGAAGCCGAGCAAATCCACCGCTATCATCGTGCAGATGAATCCTATTGTTCCGAACACCCTTATCGGAGGAAATGCCTTTACGGTATCATATCCACTCATTGTGAGGGCATTAAACGCCACAGAGTTACTAAGCGCGAGGGTTGGCATATAGAATGCCACGCTCAACGCATAGAGCGTGAAAAGAACACCCATATCGCATCCCGAAGCCATGCCATAGAAGCCTGTAGCCCCCATGAACGCTCCAGCCATTACATGACACAAGGAGAGCAACTTCTGTGCCTGAATCCATCTATCGGCTACTATGCCCATTATTCCAGGCATGAACAGGCTCACAATGCCCTGAATGCTATAGAACCAGCCAATTATAGAGCCAAATCCTGCATCTGCAAGATATGATCCCATACTTGTGAGATATGCTCCCCAGACGGCAAACTCCAGGAAGTTCATTATTATGAGTCGAAACTTCATTAAATAAGTACCTTTTTATTTACTATTTAGCTATGTACTATTTACTATTTATTTACGATTTAATGAACATTTACGATTTGGTAATTGGCGGAAATAGTACATAGAAAATCGTTAAATAGTAAACAGCTTGCTTTCTTTGTGCAAAATTACACAAAAAAAATGAAACAACCAAATAATTCAAAAAAAAGTGAAGATTTTGCAAAATCCTTTTCAGTTCTCATATAAAATAACTATATTTGCACCCAAAAGAGTTTCAATATGATGACACGTCACACATTATTATATATAGCACTTCTCTTGCCTCTTGCCGCCAACGCTCAAGAGACAACGACGGAGCTTGCCGTAGAAGATATTGCGTATCAGGCTCAGGAGTCGCCAACACAGGCTCTTGCCCCACAGCTAAGCGAAAATACAAAGCTCAGCCTCCCCACCCTCACAGAGTATGGGCAGATGCCAAGCATCCACTTCCCATATCTCGGCTTCTACAACTGGCCTACATGGAATCTTCATGAGGGCATTAACGCATCGCTCGGATTGTCGGTATTCTCCACATTCGGAAGCGGACACACATGGAGCGGAGCAGGCTTTTCAGAGAATGCCTCTCTGATGTATGCCATACCCCTCAGCAAGAAGTTCAGCGCAGCCATTGGAGGCTACATTAAGAACACATCTTGGGCACACGATTCTTTTAGAAGCGCAGGACTATCTGCCATTCTCAACTATCAGGCAAACGACCGCCTCAACGTGTATGCCTACGGTCAGAAATCCCTGCTCAACAGCCGACACATCCCTCTCCCACTCTATTATATGGATGACCTTGCCGACCGTATAGGCATAGGAGCGGAATATAAGGTAACTCCTGCATTTTCAATAGGATTGAGCGTTGATTACAGCAGATATAAGGACTCAGAACCATGGTTTGAAAGAAATAATGCGAATGCAAAGCAACAAAATAGGGAATTTCCTCGATAAATAAGGAAATTCCTTTTTTGTTTTCATACTTTTTTATTAAATTTGCACACAGAAACCAAAAAAATTAAAAAATATGAAAAAAATTCTATCTCTTTTATCTGTAGTAATCATCGCCCTCTGTACTTTCACTTCTTGTGATGAGGATCTCATGATCAGTACTTCCCTCAAAGGCACATGGGAGGGCTATATGGACACCTATTATGACGGTAGCAGACTTAAGCAAAAAGCAACATACACAGAGATTCAGTTCTTCAAGGATGCCGGAGAAAAGTATGGACATGGTTATTGGATTGACCATTTCAGCAAGCGTCGTGGAGACTATTACTATAGCAGCATTTACTGGGAGGTAAGGAATCAGGAAATCTATATCAGATTCCTTGATTCAAACACTTCAATCGTGATTCACGACTACGAACTCAGGGATAAACACTTCACAGGTTGGTTCCAAGATGACCATCACACACATACCGATTTCGACCTTGTGAAGACTCGTGATGATTATGACAGTTATGATCACGACTACGGCTATGGCGACTACTACAGCGACTATTATTCAAAGGCTACACGTAGTGGAGATTCCACAGCAATCGAGGTGCCAGTTCGTAAGTTCAAGAAGGACGTGAACAAATAAAGCACAACAATTTATCAAGACATAGAAATAGCGGTAATCTACCTCAAATATAGGTTGGTTACCGCTATTGCTGTAATATAACGTGAGTTCGATGAATTCAAAATACCTTAATAAAGGCATCTTTAATGCCTGGTTTTGGAGCAGAAATTATTATTTTTATTCACTTCCATTATTGTCATTGGTTGCGACTTAACGAAACGTTATATATTTGTGCACTATTTGTCCAGTCGTTGTCCAGTACTTGTCCAGTAGTTGTCCAGTCAAGACTGTACAACTACTGGACAACGAGTGATGATATAATGGACAAGAAACGAACTAAGAAGGGAATGGGGGCTTACAGGATTTAATTCCATAATCTTGTCATTAGCATTGCAAATCCTATATCTCATTTATTTAATTGATATTAACGTGATATTAATGAGCATTATATGTTCTCACTCCGTGAGGAAACATAAATTTTCACGATCTGCGTAGCTTGATGAGATTTGCGAATAATGGCACATAAATGGCGTTAATTCTTGTCGAACTGACAAAGGCTTGGTTAGGCTTCCTCCCTCGGCGTAGAGAGCTGCATGTAAACAAAAAAGCCTATCCAGAATCCTTGTCTGGATAGGCTCTAATCA
>CAMKEM010000036.1 GCA_946411565.1 uncultured Prevotellaceae bacterium
GGGAGAGTTTGGAAAGTAAATTATCAGTAAATTAAACCAGTAAATTAATTCAGTATATTTTTTAAGCTTTATAATTTCCAAGCGGCGGATGCCGCACAATAATTTACTGATTCTAATTTACTGATAATTTACTTTCAAAAAATATCTCCGCGCAAGCGGAGCATTTAATCCAAATTTACTTTCTATTACTTCTCGGATGATGCAACAGAATTTCCTGTCTAAGCGTGCTCATATCGATATGCGTGTAAATCTCCGTTGTGGCAATTTTTTCATGCCCGAGAAGTGCCTGGATAATTCTCAAATCTGCTCCTCCCTCAAGCAAGGCCGTTGCGAAACTGTGCCTTAGAGTGTGGGGGGAAATAGTCTTTTTGATACCCGCCTCTATTGCCTGTTGCTTTATCATGATGAGAATCATGGTGCGAGTGAGATGAGCCCCACGGCGATTAAGGAAGACATAGTCCTCCTCACCCTTCTTTATGTTCGTCATCATGTTTCTGTCTATGAACCAGTTGCGTAGTTCTTGTATGGCCTTTTCTGATATCGGCACAAGCCTTTCCTTAGAGCCTTTTCCCACAACCCTCACATATTGCTCGTCAAGGTACAGATGTGATAGTGTGAGATTGACAAGTTCTGATACTCGCAAGCCACAAGAGAACAAAACCTCTATTATAGCCTTGTTCCGTTGTCCTTCCCATTTGCTTAGGTCTATGCTTGCCTCAAGCATATCCACCTCTTTAAGCGACAGAACCTCAGGCAGATGCTTGTCCTGTGTTGGAGAATCTATAAGTTCACTCGGATCATTATCGATATATCCGTCAAGTTCAAGGAAACGGTAGAAACTCCTCACGCCCGACAGTATTCTTGCCTGAGAACGAGTGGAGATACCAAGGTCGAACAAAGCCCCGCAGAATTCCTCCAGATCGTGAAGGGATGCGCTTTCTGGAGCCACACCCTTATCGTGAAGGAAAGTGAGGAGTTTGTCAAGATCGAGCATATATGCCTCCAGAGTGTTCTCTGAAAGTCCTCGTTCCAATCTCAGATACCTTTGATATTTCTTTCTTATGTCCTTGTCCATAACTGTTGCAAAAGTAATAAAAATTGCAGAGATACAAGCGAAAAAGCAGAAAAAATTCAAGAAACTTAACAGCAGGCTTTTTTTTAGAAAGTAAATTAGGAGTAAATTAATTCAGTAATTTTTTTATAAACCACAGATCTCACAGATAACACAGATGTTAATCACGATCGCAAGCGAAGAAAATCCCTTAAATCTGTGTTCAAAAGAAAAAGGGAAACGGATTTATCCGATTTATCTGAAACTTCGCTCTTGGTAGGAAGTAATTACCATTTAATTACCATTAACTTACCATTAATTTACCATTAAAATACCATAGTTAATGGTATCTTTATGGTATTTATATGGTATTTTTATGGTATCTATATGGTATTATCATTGGAGGCTCATCATTCGTTGTTCCTCCTAACCAAACTCGGTGAACCTCCGTTCTATGTTCGTTCCTGGAACGGACCTTCACCGAGTTTGGTTCCTTTTCACATAGGAGGCATAATGGATTTACAACGGAGGTTGAATAGGCATGTCGAGAGAAATATGTTTTCTTTTCTCGTAAAAATTTGGCTGTATCAAATGTTTTGAGTATTTTTGCATCCGATGGTATATTATGACATTAAAACTGAACCCCAAACATACTATAACAATTTATGAGCAAGTATCTACTCTTTATATTCCTCGCCTTGTTTTCATTCTCTGCAATTCATGCGGAGATAGAATGGACTCTGTCTGATGATGGTACTTTGACAATATCAGGAACAGGAGATATGCTTGATTATATCACAAAAAATGAAAACGGTAAAATATGCAGTTCTGTTCCTTGGGATTCTCAAAGGGAAAGAATTAGGAAGGTAATAATTGAAAAAGAAGTGACGCATATCGGAAATTATGCTTTCCGAGGTTGTAAAGGTCTCAAGTCGGTTGCAATTCCGAATTCTGTGACGAGTATTGGAAGATGTGCTTTCTTTCATTGTGTAAATCTCACATCAGTCAAGATTCCGAACTCCGTGACGAGTATTGGAAGATGTGCTTTCGATGGGTGTGTAAATCTCACATCAGTCAAGATTCCGGACTCCGTGACGAGTATTGGGGATTTTGCTTTCGCTGGTTGTCAAAGTCTGACATCTGTCATGATCCCAGACTCTGTTACAAGTATTGGAAATTCTGCTTTCTCTAACTGTAAAGGTCTCACGTCAGTCAAGATTCCGAACTCCGTGACGAGTATTGGGGATTGTACTTTCGGTGATTGTCAAAGTCTGACATCAGTCATGATTCCAGACTTTGTTACAAGTATTGGAAATTATGCTTTCGGATATTGTAAAGGTCTCACATCAGTCAAGATTCCGAACTTCGTAATCAGTATTGGAGCACATGCTTTTGAGGGATGTGAAAATCTAATCTCAATCACAATTCCGAACTCCGTGAAGAGTATTGGAATTCATGCTTTCGCGGGTTGCTCAGGCCTTATTTCCGTGACTATACCTAATTCTGTAACGAGCATTAGTGATTTTGCTTTCTATGAATGTAAAGCCCTCACATCTATAACTTTTGAAGGAAACACACCTCCTGAGTTATGGAATAATGTTTTTGGAGGTGTTAATAAATCAATCTCTGTATATGTTCCTGCTAACAGCATAGAGGTGTATAAGAAAGCATTAGGGTATTATTTTGAAGAGACATCTATACAAGCATTACAACATAAATGATGATGACGAGGTAATAACTTTGTGCCTTTGCGTCTTTGCGTTTGAGAAAAAACAAATTTTTCTTGCAAAAAGCATAGATTTTCAAAATAATTATGTATATTTGCAACCAGCGAGCATATTAATTCCGTATTGGGAGTGTGAATGAGGTAGTTACTTGCATTCCTGATGGGATTAGGTCGTGATTGGCGAGCGCTGAAAAGCGCGACATCTAAAAGGGCAGTCCGATAGGGCTGTTATCAAAGGTGTACGTGATTTAGGGAGCGCTGTAAGTGCGACACCTGAAAACCTTAAACAAAAAAGCTATGCCACAATCATTAGTCAAGAACAATATCCATCTTGTTTTCTCAACAAAGAATAGGGAAAATATGATACGTGTTGAGGACTATGAGGAATTGCGTGCTTATCTTATCGGGCTGTTATCGGAATTTGGTTGCTATCTTGAGGAACTGGGAGGTACAGAGAATCATATTCACCTTTTGTTTGTTCTCAATAAGAAGCTCTCGATATCAGAGGTCGTGGGAAAGATAAAGGCGAACACAAGTAGGTGGTTTCATAAACGAAATGGAAAGGAGTTCTCTTGGCAATCTGGGTATGGGGCATTTAGCGTTAGCCAGTCGAAGGTGGAGGTGGTTAGGAATTACATCAGAAACCAGATAGAGCATCATCGGGTTAAAGGATTTGAGGAGGAGTTTCGTGAATTTCTGAAAGCCTACGATATAGAGTGGGATGAAAAGTATGTATGGGATTAGTTAGGTTTATAGGTGTCGGTCCTTCAGACCTCATTTTCTCTATATCCCTAATATAACAGCCCTTACGGACTGCCCTTTTAGGTGACGCGCTTTCAGCGCTCAACAACTCACCCATTCGGGGACTCTTGGGCTATGAGAGACTAAAAACTGGAAATGTTAATATTAAATTTGATAAATTATGATAAAACAAGTATCAATCCGTTGTAAGAATTCCGGTCAGACCATTAAGGTTGACGTGGGAAGTACTCTTGCTGAGATATATGACATTCTTAATAAGGAGCAGTCTATCAATCTTGTTACGCCTCCTATTTGCGTAAAAGTGAATAACAAGACGGAGGGCTTGAATTTCCGTGTGTATAATGCCAAGACGATTGAGTATATGGATCTCACTTCTTCTACAGGAATGAGAGTATATACCCGCACGCTTTTCCTTGTGCTCTGTAAGGCTATACACGATCTTTATCCTGACGGAAGTGTGGTTATCGACATCCCTGTGAGCAACGGTTTCTTCTGTGATTTGAAGATTGGCCGTGAGGTGACTCCTGATGATGCGTCTGCTCTTCGTGAAAGGATGCGCGAGATAATCGATGCAGGAATGCCGATTGAGCGTCGTGAATGCCTTACGGAAGAGGCTATCGAGATGTTCGAGAAACTGGGTGACCAGACAAAGGTGGAGCTTCTGAAGACCACGGGTAAGATATATACCGTCTATTATGAATTGGATGGATATAAAGACTATTATTATGGTTCGATGATGACAAATACCAGTCAGTTGTATTTGTTCGGACTTGAGCCTTACTATGATGGATTGTTGCTCAGAATCCCGTCTCTCTCTAATCCTTCAAAGCTTGGGGAGTTTGTTCGCCAGAATAAGATGTTCGACATATTCCGTGAGCATCACCAATGGCAGAACATTCTCGGTATCAGCACGATAGGTACTCTTAATAAGGCGATAATGTTAGGCCATTCGGCAGAACTGATAAATCTTTCTGAGGCTCTTCAGGAGAAGAAGATAAGCCGTATTGCCGATGAGATAGCCTCTCGCCGAGGTGTCAAACTTGTTCTTATCGCTGGTCCTTCTTCCTCTGGAAAGACTACCACTTGCAAGCGATTGAGCATACAGTTGCTGACTAATGGTATCCATCCGATAGGCATATCTCTGGATGACTATTTCCTTGACAGGGAAAATACTCCGAAGGACGAGAAGGGCGACTACGATTTTGAGTCAATACATGCCCTTAACCTTGAGCTTTTTAACCAACAGCTAGAGGCCCTCTTCAAGGGTGAGGAGGTGGAATTGCCTCGCTATGATTTCACGTCGGGTAAGAGTTTGAAGAGTGGCAAGAAACTTCGTATGAACCCAAACGATGTGCTTGTTATTGAAGGTATTCATGCACTTAATCCTGAACTTACGGCACATATTCCGCAGGAGTATATCTATCGTGTATATGCTTCGGCTCTCACAACCGTTCTTCTCGATAATCACAATTATATCCCGACGACAGATAACCGCTTGCTACGCAGAATAATACGCGATTATAAGTATCGTGGATGTTCTGCTCAGGAAACCATTCGCAGATGGCCAAGTGTAAGGGCTGGAGAGAATAAGTGGATTTTCCCGTATCAGGAAAATGCGGATGCTATGTTCAATACGGCTATGCTCTTCGAGCTTGCGGTTATCAAGACACAGGCAGAGCCGCTTCTTGAGCAGGTTCCGGAATCGGCTGATGAATATAACGAGGCTTACAGATTGCTGAAGTTCCTCAAGTATATCAAACCACTTTCTGAGAGCCAGATTCCGCCAGCAAGTCTGTTGCGAGAATTTCTCGGAGGAAGTTCTTTTGTTTACTAAAGATTAGAGGATGAAAAAGTGAAAATGAATTTTATTTTTCATTTTCACTTTTTTGTAGACCCAACATGAGTATACAAAAAATGCTCGAATCGTATATAACGCAACCGTTTGCATTGAGATTCGTGAAATAAATGTTAAATTGATTATATATGTTGGGGTTTTCTTGTTTTTTTTCTATAAAAACATTAAATTTGCATACGTTTTTGCAAAAAACAATTTGACGTCAAACTTATAATGTATTTTGTCGCTGATATATTGAATGGTAAATATCCAAGATCGTATTCAATTTCAATGACGAAAACACAGAGGAAACCGAAAATCTGTAATTAAGAGTAGGTGAACATAAAAAAGTTATTTTTATTTAAAAACTTAAAAATATGAAAAAAGCAATTTATGCATTAATTCCATTCCTTATATCTGCATGTTCGGATGTGAATATGGAGGATTTGGAAGGGGGAAATTCGTCTAATGTGAGTGGTCGGTCGAATCAAAATGTTCAGTTGGGTATAGAACAGGCTAAGGCTTATGCGAAATTGTTTGCTACAGGCTTTGAAAATAATGATGCTCCACAAGAAGATGGTCAGCTAACAAGGTCATCTAATCAAACTGCGACGGATCGTACTATACATGATGTAAATTTCCTTGTTGATGGTAAAGACACATTACTTTATGCAGTGAATTATAATAACAATCAGGGATTTGTTATACTTTCTGGGGCTAATAACTCGTTTCCTATTGTCGCACATTCTTCTACAGGAAATATTGATCTTCACAACATCCCATCAGATAATCCTCTGACACTTACTATTAATTCTTGTAAACAGAAAGCTAAAAACGCTTTGGCGGATTCTACTGCAATTCATAGTGCTTATTATGACGAATGGAAAGATCTTGGCAAGAAGGGGTATGAATATGAAGTCGAATTGTCTTCTGACGAACCAGATTCTATCATTACAAGAGGAAGACGTAGGGAATCATCAGGTAAAGCTTCGATATATCCTTATACAGGAAAAGAATTGGACTATTGGTGTCAAGAAGGTGGATATAACTATTATACACCTTTGCATTACTCAAAACTTAATAATCGTTCGGAACAATGTCTTATAGGATGTCCTGCTATTTCCATAGGAATGCTTATGTATGATACATCTCAGCGAATGTTGGGTAATAGTATGTCCACATACCCATATTTTTCATATTATGACAAATATGATATAAAAAATAAGACTGTAGGGACAGAAACAGCCCAAAAGCTAAGACAGATTGCCGATAATATTCCAAATTATGAATGGGGAATTAAAGAAGAAGGTGGTACCGCTGCTACGGCTGATGATATTTTAACAGGTTTGCATAGATTGGGATATAAAAAGGCTCAATATGTCTCTTACGATTTCGAGAGACTTTACAAGAACCTGTCTTTTAAAGGCCGTGATTATTTTGGGAATGAAACGACTTATAACAGAGGTGTTTTGATTGCCGCCTTTTTGCCTTATCCATATACAGGTGGTCACATTTGGTTTTGTGATGGTTATTACGAACAGTCTTATACTGTAAAGAAGAAATTCTTGGGTATTACAACGAGTTCTTGGAAGGAGTATGATGACAGAATTTATATGAATTGGGGATGGGGACCAAATCAAGGAAATGGTTGGTATTGCGCAACTGAGAATTTCTGGAGTTCATTGGACAACTCCCAACAGTATTATAACCAAGATATTATAATGTATATCAATTTAGATTATTATGAAAATCCTCAGTATAATCGTTAGTTCGCTGTTAATGATAACAGCATTTTGTTCATGTTCTAAGGATGAAGAATATGAACCTCAGCATGCGTCTGCTATTTTGAATACACTCTATATGCAGATTGTAGATCAAGAAGGCAAGGAACTGGATTATGTTAAGCTCTTGTCCGAGGACAAGTTGTTTGTAGTTGGGAAAACTACAAAACAAAAGGCAAAACTTGAGGTTTTGAACTATAAAGACAGTAAAGTGGTAGGACTATCTGTTGAATTGCCGGACACCAAGTCCATGTCTTTTAATTCAGACAGAACAGAAGGGCAAGGTAAAACCGATTTGGAATTGGAAATCAACGGTAAAAAAACAGCAATGTCAGTAAATTTTGTTTTTTCATCTTCTGGTGAACAAAATGTTATCGGAGGAAGTTCAATCAGAATTAAGGATATAGAATATAACGACAAAGAAGTAACCCCAACAGAACAACTGTCTATATATTCTATAAAGATAAAACAAACCAACGATGGTATTATTGTAAACCCGCTTTAAACAAGCCCGAGGCTCATATAGAATTATTCGTGAGAGCCTAAAATCAAATCTGTATCCCCTGTCAATTCCTTATATGAATTGACAGGGGATTTTCATTAGACTTACCTATTCTTAGGTATATTCTGGTAAAAAATGTTGAAACATTTTGCTATTCGGGAAAAAAGTTGTAATTTTGCAATTGTAACCATATAAGCGTGGCAGATATGACAGAAAAAATGACTTCAGAAAATGCTTGGTTTCTTAAGGAAATGATGACAAAGAGCGATAAGGACTTTGCCGAAGACAAGACGTATACACATAGTCAGGTTAAGGATATGCTGAAGGCTCGCAGACATGAAAATAAGATGGTCACAGCATGCATACAATAGTCTGACGGATGTCTTGGATTATAGCTTTGAGACATTTGGCTTTCTTCAACAAGTGGCAATAGAGGAAATAATATTGACCTCAATCGAGAAACTTGCTGAATTTCCAACATGTGCCCTGTAATTCCAGAGATAAGCAATAACGTGAGGGAGTATCGCAAACTTGTTGTTTCAAAGGAAATTTCTGTTATTTATTGGATTGAAGATGATTATATCAATGTATCTTTTATTTGGGATACACGCCGTTCACTTCATCATATATACAACATCTTCAAGGATTAATGGATTCATCAAAAAGTATAAATTTGAGGAGTCTTTTTTTTGTGAGTTCTTTTAAATTTTATAAATGAAAAATAGCAGGAAAGTAGTAAAGACATCTGTTTTCCCAGCTTCCAGAGAAGAAGTGTTTGGCAAATTGCAAAAACTTAGTCTTTTGCAATATATAGCAAAGCCATACGCAACGTTTACTCCTGTTGGAGAGCAGATATCTGTATGGAAAGCAGGTACAAGTTCGGCATATAAGCTTAGACTTTTCGGCATCATTCCTTTTGGTACGCATAAGATAAATGTGATATCGTTTGATATGGACGAAGGTATCTATACGCATGAAGGGAATGAGTATGTTCCTGTATGGAATCATAGGATTGTGCTAAAAGAAAAGGGTGACAAACAATGTCTTTACTCGGATATCGTAGAGATAGATGCGGGTTGGAAGACATTGTTTGTCTATCTATGGGCAAAATGTTTTTATGCACATAGGCAGAGAAGATGGATAAAGCTCTTGAAGAATGCGGAATTTTGGGATTTGTGACGTATTTGATATGATGAATTTACAGAGGTGTTTTATTTATCGTACCTAAAGTTAGGTAGAAATTGCTAAAAAACGCTGAAACATTTTGCTATTAGGGGAAAAAATAGTAATTTTGTGCCCTAAAATAAAGAATAATATATAATATGTCATATCTATTTTCTTCAGAATCAGTTTCAGAAGGACATCCAGATAAGGTGTCCGATCAGATCAGCGATGCTCTGCTTGATCAGTTTCTTGCATACGACGAAAACGCGCGTTGTGCTATCGAGTCTTTCTGCACCACAGGTCAGGTTTGTATCATGGGTGAGGTTTCATCTACTGAGTATATCGACCTTCAGGCAATAGCACGTCGTACTATCAACAAAATCGGCTATACCAAGGCTGAGTATATGTTTGATGGTAATTCTTGTGGTATTCTTACTGCTATACACGAGCAGAGTGGTGATATCAATCGTGGTGTTGACCGTAAGAAGGCTGCCCTTACTGATGCTGAGCGTCAGGAGATGGAGGACAATCAGGGTGCAGGCGACCAGGGCATGATGTTCGGTTATGCTGTGAACGAGACTGACAACTATATGCCAATCAGTCTTGAGCTTAGTCACATGCTCGTGAAGACTCTTGCTGATATCCGTCGTGAGGGGGAGGTAATGACATATCTCCGTCCTGACTCAAAGTCACAGGTTACTATCGAATATAGCGACGAGGGTATTCCACAGCGTATTGATACAATCGTTGTATCTACTCAGCATGATGATTTCATCAAGCCTGGAGTTCCTGGTATCACTACTCAGGATGATGCCGACAAGCTTATGCTTTCCAAGATTCGTGAGGATGTAATCAATATCCTTGTACCTCGCGTAAAGGCACAGATTACCTCTGAGAAGGTTCTTGCCCTCTTCAACGACAATATCACATATCATGTGAACCCAACAGGTAAGTTCGTTATTGGTGGTCCTCATGGAGATACTGGTCTTACTGGTCGTAAGATTATCGTTGATACCTATGGAGGTAAGGGCGCTCATGGCGGTGGTGCTTTCTCTGGTAAGGATTCATCAAAGGTTGACCGTTCAGCTGCTTATGCTGCTCGCTATATTGCAAAGAATATGGTAGCTGCTGGTGTAGCTGACGAGATGCTTGTTCAGGTGGCATACGCTATTGGTGTTGCAGAGCCTGTAAGCGTATATGTAAACACATACGGTCGTTCAAATGTTAAGGTGAGTGATAGTGAGATTGCTGCAAAGATCAAGGAGATGTTCGACCTCCGTCCAAAGGCAATCGAGCGTCAGTTGAAGCTCCGTCAGCCAATGTATCTTGAGACAGCGGCATACGGTCACATGGGCAGAAAGAATGAGATTGTGAAGAAGACATTCACAAGTGCCTATCACGACACAAAGGAGATTGAGGTTGAGCTGTTCACTTGGGAGAAGCTCGACAAGGTTGAGGATATCAAGAAGGCATTTTGCATTTAAGAGATTCAATACAGACACAGCACACCGTTTCTTCCGTTGAGGAAAACGGCGAGTTGCTGATGAAGGTGGATAGTACGGTTGGCAAGTTCCGCCATCCGTACCAAATCCTTCGTACCTTGCCAAAGGATGCTACCCCTGCCCAGCAGGATTCGGCTATTCAGGCTGCATTCCAACCAGGAGAGATACATTATTCCTCTCGTCCTGATACCCTCCGACTTCCGGGAGCGCCTTTGGGAAAGAGCGTTTATGAGGTCTCTCTACCACAATATTATAAGGAGACATATTTCACGAGCGATTCCCTTATGCATCCAGAGCTTAACGGAGGACGAATGGGTATTGCTGGTGATCCAATTCCTTATCTGGTGTCGAATGATAGTGTGATGACAAGCGTACTCCTTGCTTTCTTCATCCTTACTATTCTGGTGGTATCGCGTTCTCAGCGTTTCATCGTATATCAGTTCAAGAGTTTTGTATATCCAGGAAGTTCTTTTGATTCTATAGAATATAAGGAGACAGCTGGAGAGGTGAACTATCAGTTCTTCCTTTGCGCCCAGACAATAGCACTATTGTCGCTCTCCTGTTTCTATTGTATGGTAGATAGCACGACGGAAACTTATGTTATAGATACATATCAGTTGCTCGGATTATTTTTCCTTTCTGTATTCGGGATTTTTCTTATGAAGGAATTGTTCTATGTATGGGCAAACTGGACTTTCTTTTCTGCTCATCAGATAACGGAATCCGTACGAACGAGATTGTTCCTTACGTCCTTTGAAGGAGTGCTACTTTTACCAGTTGTATTGGTCTATACTTTTTTCGCTTTACCGACCAATATACTGTTAATTTCTACCATTTTGATCATTACTTTTATCAAATTATTAGCATTTTATAAGGTTTATCGAATCTTTTTTCAAAGAAAAGCGTATTTTTTGCAGTTTTTTTTGTACTTTTGCACCCTCGAAATCGTACCCCTCGCTACTTTGGGGGGTGTTTTGATGCTCATAGGTAAATTATTGAAGATAACATATTAAACAAAATTTCAATACAGATTAAGAAATGGTAAAGAAGATTCTGATATCACAACCAAAGCCTGCAAGCGACAAATCACCATACTATGATATTGCCGAGGACTTTGATGTGGAACTGGTCTTTCGTCCGTTCATCAAGGTGGAAGGGATATCTACTCGCGAGTTCCGTGACCAGAGGGTCAATATTGCAGATTATACCGCTATTGTATTCACATCCCGCCACGCTATTGACAACTTCTTCAAGCTCGCTAAGGAAACACGTGTCAATATTCCTGAAGATCTTAAGTATTTCTGCGTAACAGAGACCATCGCTCTTTACATTCAGAAATATGTGCAGTATCGTAAGCGTAAGGTATTCTTCGGTACAACAGGTAAGATTGACGATCTGCTTCCTGCAATGATCAAGCACAAGAATGAGAAGTACCTCGTTCCGCTGAGTGACGTTGCCAACGATACAGTCACAAAGCTTCTCGATTCTAAGGGACTTGACCACAAGGAGTGCTATATGTATCGCACCGTGAGCAACAACTTCACAGAAGAGGAAATCGCAAACTTCGACTATGACATGCTCGTGTTCTTCTCTCCTGCAGGATTGAAGTCTCTCCACGAGAATTTCCCAAATATGAAGGCTGGTGAGGTGAAGATCGCCGCTTTCGGTCCTGCTACTGCAAA
Organism: uncultured Prevotellaceae bacterium; assembly: GCA_946411565.1. GTDB lineage: Bacteria > Bacteroidota > Bacteroidia > Bacteroidales > Bacteroidaceae > Prevotella. Next base: position 12,005 of record CAMKEM010000036.1, read on the forward strand.
GGCAGTTAAGGATCTCGGTCTCACGCTCGACCTTGAGGCTCCTACAGAGAAGTACCCATCTATGACTGGTGCTCTCCGCAGGTATCTATTAGATAATGAGGAATAGTTCTTCTTTTCCAAAGAAGGAGAAGCTGGTGAGCCGTAAACTCATCGACCGTCTCTTTGTCGGAGGTGGAAGCAAATCAATGTCCTGCTTCCCTCTCCGTCTTGTCTTTATGGTACTTGACCATAATGATGAGGCTTTGGAAAACAAGGGGAGCCATGTGGATATGGCTGATGTGCAGATGCTCATCTCCGTTCCTAAGAGATGCTTCAAACATGCCGTTGACCGTAATAGGGTGAAGCGTCAGGTAAGGGAGGCATATAGACGTCATCGCGATTTGTATGAGCTTCCAGAAGGAAAATATCTCGCTATGGCATTCATCTGGCTTGACCATCAGCATCACGAAACAGCTGAGGTTGAGGATAAGGTTGTAAATCTCCTGCGAAGGATGGGAGAGAAACTTGCAAGATGAGAAAGGTAATAACCTCCTTGCTCCTTGCCCCGATATGGGTGTATCAGCATCTGATAAGTCCCTACACCCCAGCTTCGTGCAGATTCACTCCCACGTGCTCAGAGTATATGCGTCAGGCTATCGTGAAATATGGGCCAATCAAGGGTTTATGGCTTGGGATAAAGCGCTTGCTCAGATGTCATCCTTGGGGAGGTTCGGGATATGATCCTGTTCCGTAGAACTGCCCCTCACCCGTCACTATGTGACACCCTCTCCCCAAGGGGCGAGGGAAAAGTTACATCTTCTCATTAATAGGCTTTATTAGCAGAAAATACTAACATCCCCCTCGCCCCTTGGGTAGAGGATGCCCGCAGGGCAGGTGAGGGGTCAATATTAAAAAAATATGAAAAATTTCATTGAAGAACTCAAATGGCGCGGTATGCTCGCACAGGTTATGCCGGGTGCAGAGGAACTTCTCCAGAAGGAGATGGTAACTGCTTACCTCGGTACAGACCCTACCGCCGATTCACTCCATATAGGTCACCTTTGTGGCATCATGATGCTCCGTCACCTCCAGCGTTGCGGACACAAGCCTATCATTCTCGTTGGTGGTGCAACTGGTATGATTGGTGATCCATCAGGTAAGTCACAGGAGCGTAACCTCCTTGATGCTGACACTCTCTATCACAATCAGGAGTGCATCAAGAAGCAGGTGTCTAAGTTCCTTGATTTCGAGGCTGAAGGTCCTAATGCTGCTGAGATGGTGAACAACTACGACTGGATGAAGGACTTCACATTCCTTGATTTCGCTCGTACTGTTGGTAAGCACATCACAGTAAACTATATGATGGCTAAGGATTCAGTCCAGAAGCGTCTTAATGGTGAGGCTCGTGACGGTCTTTCTTTCACAGAGTTCACATACCAGCTCCTTCAGGGCTATGACTTCCTCCACCTCTATCAGACAAAGAACTGTAAGATGCAGCTTGGTGGTAATGACCAGTGGGGTAACATGACAACTGGTACAGAGCTTATCCGTCGTACTCTCGGTAATGATCAGGAGGCATACGCACTCACTTGTCCGCTTATCACAAAGGCTGACGGCAAGAAGTTCGGTAAGACTGAGTCTGGTAACATCTGGCTTGATCGCAAGCGCACATCTCCTTATAAGTTCTATCAGTTCTGGTTGAACGTGAGCGATGATGATGCAGAGAAGTATATCAAGATCTTCACATCACTTGAGAAGGATGTTATTGATGCTCTTATCGAGGAGCACAAGCAGGATCCAGGTCGTCGCGTACTCCAGAAGCGTCTTGCTCAGGAGGTAACAGTAATGGTACACTCTCAGGAGGATTATGATATGGCTGTTGAGGCTTCTGGCATTCTCTTTGGCAAGAGCACAAAGGAAGGTCTTGAGAAGCTCGACGAGCAGACATTCCTTGATGTATTCGATGGTGTTCCTTCATTCACAATAGCAAAGGATCAGCTTGGTCAGGGCATTATTGAGGTCCTCACAGCCGTAGCACCTGTAAATGAGGAGCAGAAGGATAAGGTTATCTTCCCTTCAAAGGGCGAGTGTCGTAAGATGATTCAGGGTGGTGGCGTATCACTCAACAAGGAGAAGGTTAGCGACCTCAATCAGGTTGTTACAGAGGCTGACCTCATCGACGGAAAGTACCTCCTTGCTCAGCGTGGCAAGAAAAATTACTATCTGATTACGGTAAAGTAAAAAGAAAGCAGCGGAAAATTTGGTAATGTCATAAAAAAACATTACCTTTGCATCCGCATTGGGAAATTAAGAGAATAATAAATTAAGAAATTAATTTTCAATTCTCAATTATTAATTCTCAATTAGCACATAGCTCTGTCCCATGGTGTAATGGTAGCACAACAGGTTTTGGTTCTGTTTGATAAGGTTCGAGTCCTTATGGGACAACGCTAAGAAGTCGCAACTATCCGATTCATTCGGTTGGTTGCGATTTTTCTTAAAAGCTTGATTCGATTTTCGCAAGTTAAGAATTGTCTGGAAGACAGTACTATGAGTAACCCCGTACATACGAGTGAAACGAGGATGTGCGGGGATTAAGTCCCAATAACTTACTACTCCTGGAGGGCAGTACATAGCGAATAATTTCAAACGCAAAGACGCTAAGACGCGGAGTATATTTTCCTGAACACTAAAGACACAAAAGAAACGGACTTGCGTAGCTTGTTGAGCTTTGCGAAAAAGTTTCGTTAGTTCCGTGTTCAAAGAAATGAATTTTTTGGAAAAAGATTGGTAAGATTGGTAAATTATTGTCAGTTCAGCATCGGAGATGCGTTTTTCTCGATTTCGTCGAACTCACGTAAAATTAATTCTCAATTTTCAATTTTCCCGTGGATAGGGTGTCTTTATAATATCGCACATAAAATATGCGTGTATGTGCGATTTTGATACTCATAAAAGCAATATTAACAGGCGGAAAACTTCTTTTGCTCAATTTTGTGTTGTCGAAAGTTAAAAACGAATGACACATTGTTAAATCTTTTTGCTTTTTTAAATACAATTTGTAATTTTGTAGCACAAAAATAAGATTATTGTATATTGGGATAATATAAAGGCAAAGTATTTTTGCCTTAAGACTGATTAGCAATAAAACCTTTTTTTCATATTTCTGACAGTTGCAGGCAACATGTTTTCAATTACAAATTACTAATTACGAATTACTTAGTTTGTTTTTCCGTTGAAAGGAACTGAGCAATAAAAGTAAATAGGTAATTAGTAATTCGTACTTAGTAATTGCTGTCTGCAATATGCGAAGAAGCTAAGAATATAAACATTATATAAAAAGAAAAATGTACAGATTAATGAAGAAAATGCCAATCGCTGTGTTGGCATGTGCTATGCTGCCGTTGAAATCAATGGCACAGGAATCGGATTTCAAACTAAACGTCAGTGTTTCAGGAGGCTACAACATCAACACAAATGTGGGCGATATCCTCGTTCCTGAAGATTATTACTCAAACTATGAATTCAAGGACAAGGGAAGCTTTGTCTTTGGTGGAAACGTGCTCTGCATCTATCATAAACCTAATACAGTATTAGGTGCAGAAGGTGGTTTCACCTATTATCAGAAATATACGGATCTGGATTATTCCGACAATCAGGGATTGGAATACACCGTGGAGCAGCGCTATCATTATCTCGGTTTGATGGCTGCCCTGAAGGTATATCCATGGAAGCATGGCTTCAACGTTTCTGTTGGAGGTAGGATAGCAGCAGTTCTTACTCCAAAGGGCATTTCCTATTCCTCAAATCAGGAGGACGAGAAATTTGCTCGCTTCGAGTGGGCTACCACATCGGAGACAGAGCGACAGATGAATGAGAAGCTCACAGGTCGTCCTGATGCTTCCATAGGTGGCGGTTTCGGATATGAGTTCCCAATCGGCCTGAACGTAAACCTACGCTATCACTATGGTCTTACGAACATCATCCGTACAGAAATCAACGATTTCAACTGGGCTGAGCAGAAGACCAACAGCCACAGTATTGAGCTTTCCGTAGGATATTTCTTCAATCTATAAAGTGAAAGGTGAATAGAGAATAATACTTAATACTGGTGGACACCATCATAAACAGTCGCTATAGGTACTAATCGCGATAGCAGTATTATTCACTATTCACTTGAAATTTATGAAACTTCATTAATTGCAGATGGAAAATAACGAAAATAAACAGAAGAAGAAAAGGCTGCTGGCACTATTGCTGTTGCTGATAGCCCTCCTCCTTGGTGGTGGACTGTTGTGGAAGTGTGATAGAGGGACCCCTAACCCCGACACCTCCACGACCCCTAACCCCGACCCTTCCCCCGTGAATGGGGAAGGGAGTCCTATCGCCCAAAAGCCAACACCAAACACTCAACACCGAGCATACGCCCAGAAGAAAAGAGAGCGTATGACTGTGGTGGAGCAGGAGGTTAAGGAAGAGCCGACAACCCAGACTGTGGAAGAAACTCCCATGAAAAAGGAGGTGGAAAAGCCTGTTGCAAGGGAAGATAGAGAGGTGGTAGAACAAGATGAGCCTGAGATTGACCAGGAAGAAGATGTTGCGGTTGTTGATACCGCTGAAATAATCCGTACTCCTTTCAAAATGAGTCGTTTTAGATTCGGTCCACGACTCGGCATTGGCTATACGAGCATCACACGTTTGGGTAGCATCCTTGAGAGCTATAGCGTACGTCCTAATTTCGATATGACCGAGAAAGGCTATGTCGTTCCTCGTCTTGGAATCTTTGCCGAATGGCGTTACAAGCGAATAGGAGTAGAGGCAGGCATTGATTACACCATGTTCTCATCCACCGTTACGAAGTTCACGCCACTAACCGATGTGAAGGAAACCTTCAAGTTCCGCTATGACATTCTCTATACACAACTCCTCGGAAACGTGTATCTCACTCCTAATATATATATGGGAGCAGGTGTGAGCATCGCTTTCCCGTTCGTATCAAGGAACATCGACTACAAGACCAACCGCAACAACTTCTATCAGCAAGTGGATAACCTCACGCGCTATCATATACGAAGTTCACTCGACAGGAAAGTGCAGTTCATGCCAACCTTGAGAGCAGGGTATCAGTTTGACAATGGTCTTGAGCTTGGACTTGAATACTCCTACGGAACGAGTGATTTTATAGAAACGCTTTCCAACGACTATGGCTACAATGAAATCAAGAACAACACGCATTTCGTGAGCTTCATTGTAGGGTATAACATTTTCAGAAACAGTAAATAACGTGAATTTGAAGAATTTCTATATAACGGATTTCTTTGTGATTATACAGAAAAATAATAAGGGAAACAGATTTATCTGATAGCTGGCGCATAAAATTAATGCGATATTAATGTGGTATTAATGGGCATTATATGTTTTCGCTCTGCGAACCTACATTAATTATCACGACTTGCGCAGCTTGATGAGCTTTGCGAATAATAACACATTAATATCTCATTAATCTCTTCAGATAAATCAGCTTCCCTTTCACCGCATTCACGTTGAATTTAGATATTAAGAAATAATTTCTCATGAAACGAATACTAATATTGACATTACTATCAACCATACTTCCACTTGGGGGAATGTGGGACTCAGTCTTCGCCCAAACACCTGGTGGTGTCAGCAATCCCTTGCTATGGAACAGGTCTGGAAGCAACAATGACAGCCTGACACTTAAATCCTACGGACTAACATTCATTGGCGTTGGTCGTTTGGCCGATAATGACATTGAACAGACTCTCTGGAGCATAGGATCTGAAACTTCAACATCATACATTCAGACAACTGCACGAACAGCCAACCTGAAAAAGGCAGCCTTCATGAACTATGCCAACGACACGCTGCCCGAAATGCGAATGTACAGTTACAGCAATGCCTCACAGACATCCAGGGGGCAGAAGATGTATATCGGTCGTGCTATGGACAAGAAACTGCCAACCGCAGACCTGAATACACCTTTGACAGAGTTTGTTGTATATGACAGGGCATTGTCTGCATCAGAGCGCAATCGTGCAGAATCATACCTTGCATTGAAGTATGGTATCACTCTCAAGCACTCATACCTCAATTCCGAGGGCACAATCATCTGGAACTATGTCACAAATAAGGCCTACACCAATCATGTTGCAGGCATCATAGTCGATTCACCCTCAGGCTTGAAGCGACTCCACGGCAATAGTGCAGAGCGCGATGGCTTCCTCCATGTTAGCGCGCCAGAGCTGTCCGAAGGTCAGTCGCTCGTATGGGGCGACGATGCTAAAACCCTGTGCTTCGTAAGCAACAAGTCACGCGGAAAGTGGATGCAACGCACATGGAAGTCCCTCGCCACCAATATGGACGGGGCTGAGGTAAGCCTGTCAGCCAATAGCAAGGACATTCAGCAGTTCAGTCCGTTGGCAGAAGCCGAGAACTATTATCTCGCTGTTGATCCAACGGGAACCGCCGAGTTCCCACTTCGTAGCGTGCGCTATTACAAGGCAGAAGTCACCGCCGACGATAGCATCCGCTTTGCCAACGTGGCAGTAAGTCGCAATGCAGCCTTCACCCTCCGTGCCGAGAAGGAGATGTTTACGACGATTGAGGTTAGAGGGGATAGGTTAGAGGCGAGAGGGCAAGAAGCTCTAACCTCTACCCCCTCCACTCTACCCCCCAACTCCCTCTCCATCCTCATCACTGGCGGCACCGCACCCTTCGCCAATCTCCTGAAGAGAGATAGCACGATAGTATATAACAAGCAGACAACCGACACGCTTGTCACCATCGCCTCATTGGCAGAAGGACGTTATCAGCTTACCACTACCGACAAGACTGGCATACAGGACGTCAAGGAGTTCGACATCACTCCTACAGGAATCAAGGAGATAGCATATAACAATGCAGATGCAGCCGATGGCATCATAAGCAACATCACCGCTGCACCAAATCCTACAAGCGACGGTTACGTGAACGTAGAGATAGAGCTTACAGAGGCATCGCCTATCACTCTCACACTATACACCTCTGGCGGTGCAGCCGTAAGCAGCAAGTCATTCTCAAAGGACAACTATCTATACACCAAAGTATATCTGCCAAATGAAGGAGTATATCTCCTAAAGGCAGAATGTGGTCAGTCATACAAGACAGTAAAGCTAATTAGAAAGTAATTCAGGATTATAATGAGACACAACATAACAAAGACTTTTGCCTTTTGCCTTTTGTCTTTAGCCGTCGTAGGCTGCAATATGCGAAAGGGAAACAATGCAAACAGCATAAAGGGAGATAAGGTAGAGGCTTCTGCGTCCGTAAGCAGAGCTGATTCCACCTTGAAAGTTGCAAATAACAAGACTATTAGCACTCACGACTCCATTGCGTTCAAGGCAAGCAGCAAGAAAAAGGTTGTCAACAAACAGCTTGCAGACCTTAAACGCAGAACGATAAGCAAGTACTTCGCCAACTGCGATAGCGATACCCTTACCGTAGGTCGTGCCCGTCTCGCCGTGCCCTCGGGAGCGATGACACGTCCTCGCGTACTGAGTATCACACCACTTAAGAAAGGAGAAATAGCACAACTTCCTACGGGAATGGTCAATGTGACAGGTAACTGCGGTTCAATGATGGCTGCAAGCGATACTGTTGCAGGCTATCGTTTCCTGCCCCACGGCAATCACTTCTCACGCCATATGGCAAGCATCACCGTGCCTTACGACAGTACGTTGATTCCAAAGGGTTATACCGTTGATGACATCCATACATACTTCTATGATGAGATGAAGCACCAATGGACTATGCTCAAATCAACAGGAGTAGATGCGGAGAAAGAGGTAGCAATGGCAGAGACCTCCCACTTCACGGATGTGATAAATGGAATCATCAAGGTTCCAGAGTCACCAGAGACACAGAACTATGTTCCAACTGGCATTAAGGATTTGAAGGCAGCCGATCCAAGTGCAGGAATTCAGCAGATAGAAGCACCTACACCAAATCAGAATGGTACGGCAAATATCGCATATACATTCGAGACACCTGCAGGAAGAAACAACATTGCTGCAAGTGCAGGCCTTCAGTATAGTAGTGATGGTAGTAGCAGCTATGTAGGTTATGGCTGGAGTCTGCCAGTTACAAGTATTGACATCGAGACACGTTGGGGAGTGCCACGTTTCGATGAGAAATACGAGAGTGAGAGCTACCTTCTTATGGGGCAGCAGCTCAACGACCGTCTCTATCGTCGCACAGACTCTCTTGAGCGTAGTAGCGACAAACAGTTCTATCCAACCATCGAGGGCTCATTCAATAAAATCATTCGTAAGGGAAACTCTCCAGCGAACTATTATTGGGAAGTAACCGCAAAGGATGGAACTATATATAGCTATGGTGGATATAATGGTCAGGTAAGTGATTCAACAACCATTAGGGATAGCAAAAAAAATATCATCAAGTGGGCATTGGAGCGTATCACGGACGTACACGGCAACTTTGCTGCGTTCCATTACCAGAAGTTTGGTAACAACCTCTATCCAAGCAAATATACATGGACTGGATATAAAGATAAGGATAAAGAAGAAGAAGGTCTTTTCTCTATTGAGTTTGAAATAGATTCTGTTAGCGCACAGCGTGTTGACATTACAAAGAATGGACGTCTCGGTCTGCTCCAGACTGATGCCGCCCTGTTGAAGAAGGTCGTTGTAAAGAACAATGGAATGCAGTTGCGTGCATATAAGCCGAACTATGAGACTGGCCCATTCGGAAAGACTCTTTTAAAGAGTATGGATCAGCTTGACAGCGAGGATAATCTCGTGGCAAGCCAGAGTTTCGACTACTATAACGATGTGGAGAAGGGATTGTTTGCAGATGATGTTATTACTTATACGGCAGATGCAGATAGCTATGGGAAATCTATTTCTAATAAGCATCTATCCTTGCTCGGCGTTGGTTCTGCAAAGAACAATACTGTAGGTGGAGGTCTTATGGTCGGAGCGGGCTGGGGACCTGCCACAGCTAGTGCAGGTGCTTCGTATAGCTATGCAAGTTCTGGCAATGAGGGGCATGTAACTATTATTGACATCAATGGTGACGGACTTCCTGATAAAGTATGGAAGGGCAATGATGGCAAACTGCATTATCGCCTTAATCAGAATAGGGACTTTGATCATTCTACGTTTGGCGAAGTTAGAGATATTACAGGTATTAATAGCTTCTCTGTAGGTACTACGGCAAGCAAGACGCTAAGTGTGGATGTGGCTACTGGTTTCGGACCTGTAAGTGCCGGATATTCTAAGGGTAAGACTACGGAGCGCACCGAGACAAAAGTATATTTCCACGACTTTAATGGTGATGGTTTGGTAGATATTGCTAATAATGGTCTTGTGTTCTTTAACCACAGCGATGGTGAGAACGTATCGTTCCTTAGTACGAGTAGCGATACTGGCAATCCTATTATTTCAAAGTCTGTGGTACTTGATAAAAGTTTTATACCAGATACTGTAGCCATTCGTGATTCGCTTCAGAGACAATATCCTTTGCATGATGTTGTCCGTCTGTGGCGTGCTCCATTCGATGGTAGGGTCAAGATTAACAGTGTTGTTCGCAAGCAGAAGTCAGGTGGCGACGGAGTTAAGCTCAGTATGATGCACTTAAAGCAGGCTTCCGTGCAGATGGACAAAAACGACACTTATACTTATCGCAGAGATATTAAACTGTGGAATGATGAACTGCAAGGAGGGGAACTAAAAGTGCCAGAAAAGGAATTTGATGTTACTGCTGATGATTATATCCTCTTCCGTGTTGGAGCAAAATATTCGGGGCAGGATGATGAGATACAATGGGATCCTGTTATAGAATATACATATATTACGCAGAACTTCCTGCGCAAATCTGATTTTCCAGAAAAAAAAGAGGAAGTATATTTTGCTCCTCTAAAGGCAGAGACGATTGGTGGTGAGAATATTGTTCGTTATCAGAGTTCTAATGACTCTATTCAGGGTGAGGATTCGAGAGCAGAGCTCACGGTTGATGGAGAGGTAAGTATCTCGGGAACGTATTCTAAAGAGAAAACTAGTGATGACGTGATACTTATGGTTCTGCGAACTAATAAGGATGAGAAGGTAAAGCCCGAGGTAATAGACAGTCTGTTGCTTCCTGCTGATGCCGTATTTACCAATGAGGCATACGAAAAGAAATTCCTGTCTATTGCTAAAGATAGTGCTGTTATTGATTTTGTAATGAAGTCGCATAGTCCTATCAACTGGCAAAAGGTAAACTGGGCTCCCGAATTCAATACTGGTTCGTCTGTTCACAAGATTGCTCCACAACGTTTGATGTTCAATAAGAGTATTATACTGTATGAGGATACGCTTGTGAGAAAGGATGTGGTGGATACCAGTGATACGTGGGAAGAAGGTTTTGAGATTGTACCTGTACTACGTGTAACACGCCTGGCTGAAAAGGATGTTGCTGATGCGGATGTATATATGACGATAAAGGATGAGTGGGGCAACTTCTTGCTTAATAGTCAGTTCAGAATAACGAGGTATAACAGAGTTCTTACTAATGGACCAATCAAAGTGAATGGTGACTTGGCTAAGAAATTCGCAAAAGGCAAGATACAGGTTTCTTTTTCTATCATGAACGAATTGGAGAGAAACCTTAAGTCTGATATTGCTTATATCGACATATATCGCAATCAAAATATCTACTCTATGGTAGATGGAAACTTGGTTAAGACAGGAACAGAATCTAAGAATGTTGATTGTATTAGTGCTTCTGTGTATTCAAGTTTTAACCGTTTTGACTATGGACCTCTCTATCGTGGTTGGGGACAATTTGCCTGGAAGGGAGGTGAAGAATCAGGATCGCCTCAAGTTTATAAAGAAAACGAAATTGCTTATAGGAAGATGAAGGCTCAGGATAGTAATGGCTGTATCAATGAAGATGGATCTTTGGATAGGGATAAGATAGAAAATGGTCATAGCTTTATTACCGATCAGGATTTCTTTACAATGGCATATAGTGTTGACAGAAGTAGATATCTCAGTTCGACAGATAGTGCATACGTCGGGGCTATTGTTATGCGTCCGTCACGACTCGGTGCGGATGATATTGTCGTTGAAAAGATTGACTATGAAGCAAAGGATGACGGCAGATTGTTTGCTCCTATTCAGAAAATGGAATCGAATAGCAAAAGCGAGGCTTATAATGGAAAGATAGCAAGTATTGGTGCAGACAAGAGCACTACCGAACAGGAATCGTTCAACATCGTCTCTCTTATGGATATCAACGGCGATGGTTATCCTGATTGGCTGAATCGTGATGACAATAAGACTCTTATTCAGCTTACCACTCCTGTTGGTTCATTGAGTAAGGAGAAACTTGAATATGACATTGCCGGCAATCTGATTCAGAGTGAGACTAGTAATATTGGATTGAATGCAAGCTTTGAGGGACCTATCTCTAAGGGGTCTGATTATTCAGATTTGCCTAGTAGAGGGGTTATATCCGATTTCCTGAAAGCATTGAGTTTCATGCACGCTGATAATCGTCGGACTATGGTCTTAAACGGTGCAAGTGCAAGTGGTGCGGCTCTTGAAGGTGCTTGTAGCATAAGCGGTAACTATTCTAATGGTACTGGTGAAACTGTTCGTGACTGGAATGACCTTAATGGTGACGGTCTGCCTGATATGGTTTCAAAAGGAAGCGTGAGATATAACCTTGGTTATTGCTTTACTGAGGAGATGCCGACATCTCTTAATGCATTAGAGACATCAGTTAATCGCAATTATGGTGCAGGCTTGGGAGCTTCTGTTAAAATTCTGGGCAGATATGGTATATCTGGCGGTATAAATATGGGTGAGTCCGTTTCTTTTACCACTGGTAGCATGATTGATGCCAATGGTGATGGCCTGCCCGACTATGTATCTCAGAATGAGGATGGAAATCTTTCTGTTCTGATTAATACTGGTAGTGGATTCTCTAATCCGACCTCTCTTGCCAAGGATGCGAATATTGCAGGTAATATTGGATCTTCTGTTGCTTATTATGGAAGTATCTCCTATACTTTCACAATACCATTGCCTTTCGGCTTCCGAATCAATATCACTCCAAGTATTCAGCTTTCTCATAGCGAGAGCGTTAGCCGTAATACGGCTTCTTTCATGGATATGGATGCTGATGGTTTGCCTGATATTGTGTATAGTGATGATGAGAACACTCTCTATGTCCGTCGCAACCTCTCTGGCCGCACCAACAAGCTGAAGTCTGTCATCCTTCCTTTCGGTGGCCGCTACACCATCTCCTACGAGCAGACTCAGCCAAGCTTCGACCATCCTGGTCGTCAGTGGGTGATGTCGTCCGTTGAGAGCATTGGCGGTTACGAGGAGAATGGTGCGGTGGCAAGCAAGAACACCTTTGAGTATGAGGGTGGCTACCGTGACCGTAGGGAACGCGATTTCTATGGTTTCCGCACGGTGCGCACCAACCAGATTGACACGGAGAATGGTGGTGAGGTGTATCGCTATACGGTTCAGACTTACGCTGACAACCACGACTACTACCGTCATGCGCTCGTTACGAGCGAGGCACTCTTTACCGCCAAAGGTGATAAGTTGCAGGAGTCGCTCTATACCTATGAACTCCAGGCTCTGAATGGTGGGGATGTGCAGTTCCCTCAGTTGGCAAAGCTCGTTCAGAACACATTCGTGGAGGGTTGCAAGGATTCACTCTCTACTATGGTTGAGAATGCCTACGATAAGTACGGCAACCTCATTGCCTATAAGGAAACGGCTGCGGACGTGGTGATGGATGCTGAGATAGGGTATCACGAGAAGAACGATAAGGAAAGCTATATAGTGAGCGTTCCGCAGAGCATCAAGGTGATGAGCAACGGCGTTACCTATCGTCAGCGCACCACCGAGATTAACGACAAGGGCGAGATTACCAAGATCACCATGCACAATGATGGCGATAGGACGTCGGAGTTCTGCATGGAGTATGACGAATACGGCAACGTGCTGAAGTCTGTAAAGCCAGCGAACTATAGGGGGCAGAGGATGTTCTATGAATACGTGTACGATAGTATATATCACTCACTCCTTACATCCGTAACGGATGCGTTCGGCTATACTTCGAGCACAAAGTACGATAGCCTGTGGCTTGCTCCAATCTCTACCCTCGACCTCAACAGGGCTGAGATGCGATACACGTATGATGCCCTCGGTCGCCCTGCTACCATTCTTGCTCCTTACGAGATAGAGAGCGGACAGCCGTTCACCATAAGGTATGAGTATGACGCTGCCAACCGTCTTGCCCATACCACGCACTACTCTCAGGATGGCAACATTGACACCTACACGTTTGCCGACTCGCTGATGCGTGCCGTTCAGACCAAGGTGACGGGCGTCATCTGGAATGGCACACGGAACGAGAAGGTATCTATCGTTAGCGGACGTGCCGTGGTTGATGCCTTCGGGCGCAACGTGGCTGCTTACTATCCTACTACCGAGAGTATTGGCAACATCACGAAGTATAGCAGGGCTACGGGCGATCCAGTCTCTACTACCCAGTATGATGCTCAGGATCACCCTGTGGAGGTTCGACTTGCCGATGGTGCTACCACAAGGAGCGAGTATGCCATTGTGGCTCGCGATGGCGAGGCGATGCTTGAGACCACGGTTACTGATGCCCTGAACCATCATGCGGAGAGCTATGCTGATGCCAAGGGCAGACAGCGTGCCACCGTGCAGCATGATGAGAATGGCGAGGTGGTGGTGACATACGACTACGATGCTGTGGGTCAGGTGCTTGCCGTGCATCATCCTAATGGTTCGACCACCACTTACGAGTACGACCTTCTCGGTCAGAAGACTAAGGTTAGGCATCCAGATGCGGGTGAGGTGGAGTGCAGCTACGATGCTGCGGGCAATCTCATCAAGAAGCTCACGGCTCAGATCAAGAAGACTATCTCTGACGATGCAGGTATCACCTATACCTACGACTACAATAGACTGAAGGAGGTGCTCTATCCGGAGAATCTCTTCAACCGCGTTACCTATACATACGGTGAACCAGGTGATGAGTATGGACGTGCAGGTCGTCTGGCTCTTGTAGAGGATGCCAGCGGTGGCGAGGCTTACTACTATGGCAAGATGGGTGAGGTGACGAAGACCGTGCGTACCGTTATGGCTTCGCTTTCTGACATCCGCACCTATATCTATGGCGCTACATACGATAGTTGGAACCGCGTGCGCACCATGACCTATCCTGACGGTGAGGTAGTTACCTATCATTACAACGAGGCAGGACAGATTGAGTCGCTTTCAAGCAATAAACTGGGCAAGGAGAGCGTTATTGTAGAAAAGATCGGCTACGACAAGGATGGGCATACCGTATATACCAAGCTCGGTAACGGTACGGAGACCACCTACGCATACGATAAGCAGCGTGAGCGTCTGCAATCTATGATATTGAAGGCTGGTGAGGACTGCATCATGGAGAATAAGTACAGCTATGATGCGGTGGATAATATCGACTCTATCATAAACGTTGGTGTGGGTAGGTCTGGTCTCGGTGGAACAAGCACCCACAGATACACCTACGATATGCTCAACCGCCTCACGTGTGCCAACGGTTCTGCCAAGGACATAAAGTATGCCATGAGCATGACCTTCGGCAAGATGAGTGAGCCTTTGACCAAGGTTCAGACAGTTGACAGCACATCAGTGGCGCAGAGCTACGACCTTGCGTATAAGTATGAGAGTGCTGAGCATCCTACGGCTCCTACCCAGATAGGGCATGAACACTACACGTATGATGCCAACGGAAATCCTATCCTCGTGGAGAACGATTCCACCTCTGCCACACGCGAGATGTTCTGGGATGAGGACAACCGCCTCATGGTGCTTTCTGACAACGGCAAGACGAGTCGCTACACCTACAACGCTGGTGGTGAGCGTATCATAAAGAGTCACGGAAGCATGGAGGGCGTGTATATCAACGGTGCTCCGCAGGGCATCACGTTCCATGAGACTGACGAGTTCACGCTCTATCCTGCAAGTATCATAACCGTCAATCGCCATCGCTTCACCAAGCACTATTTCATTGGTGATAAGCGTGTGGCAAGCCGTCTTGGACTTGGTGAGTTCCGCAACGTCTATGGCTCTAACGGAAGCAACGTAACGGCAGGTCAGCAGGACTATGCCGAGCGTATGAATCAGATAGAGAATCAGCGTGAGGCATACTATAAGCTTGCGGGCGTGGCTCCTGGTCTTCCAACGATGAAGGGTAGCTATGCCGACCCAGAGGTAACGGGCAAGGGCTATAACATACTTATCGACTCACTGGGCGACCACAGCGTGCCAGAGAACTGGGTGCAGCGTCCTGTTGTAAATACAGAGGCAGGCTCAAATCCTGGCGCACCACTCGCATGGGGTTCTCCTGAGAATCCAGATGATGCCGTGGCAGGCTATGGCTATGTGCCTTGCGACACGTCGGAGGTGGAAGAGACTTTCTACTATCACTCTGACCATCTCGGAAGTACTGCATACATCACCGACCAGCAAGCAAACGTAACCCAGTATGATGCCTATCTCCCTTATGGCGAGCTTCTTGTAGATGAGCACTCTTCAAGTGCTGATCTGCCATACAAGTTCAACGGCAAGGAACTTGACGAAGAGACCGGCCTCTACTATTATGGTGCACGTTACATGAACCCAGTCACAAGTATGTGGTATGGGGTGGATCAACTCGCAGAAAAGTATGTGCTTAGTGGCAGCTATGTCTATTGCTTGGGCAATCCTGTTAAGTTGTTTGATCCTGATGGTAAGAAAGGTGTGCTTGTGCATGGAACATGGTCTGATGGAAGTACATGGAAGGATATTTCGGGATTGCAAAAGGCAACGAAAAATTTATTTAATGATGGTAATATCAAATACGGTTTTACATGGTCTGGCGGTAATTATAGAGAGTATAGAACAGATGCTGCAAAAAATTTAGTTAGCTTACTTAAAATTGGAGTTGAACTTGGAGAGTTTAGTGCTAAAGAACCTATTACTCTCATTGGTCATAGTCATGGAGGAAATGTTATTATTGAAGCTGTAAATTTGATGATGAAAGATCCTGCATTTAAAGATATTAAAATCAATATCTTGACTATTAACACTCCTGTGCGTCCTGACTATCAACTTTCTAAAACTGCCCAAAAAAGAGTGAATCATGTTAATGTTTATGATCCGAGTGATCCAGTTCAGAGTCACGGTGGAGATAGGTATTGGACGATGTCAAAAACTCCAGAAACAAAATTTGGGTATGGAGAAGTCGGAGGGGCTGGAAGAATATTTAAAAATGCAAGAAATATAGAAGTCGATGATCCGCAAGGACTTATCAATGCTTATAATATAGGAACTAGAAATGAATATATTACATTTGGTAATTGGCATAATTCTCACAATAGGGTTGATACGTGGATCAATAAAACAAAACCTCAAAAAAATAAAAAGAATTAGAATATGAAATATCTCTTGTTAATATCAATTTTTTTTCTTACTGGTTGTACTTTCTATGACTACAAAATAGAAAATATGCCATGTAAAGAGCTTTCGTATAAGGAACTGCCTCCTCATGTGCAAGAATATCTTTCAAGCGAACCTTCTTGTTTTGGTCGTGAGTTGATGTTTGTTGATGCTAATGACAGTACAACATATCGAATAGAGAGTGTTCCTACTATTATTGGTCCATGGAATTCCTGTTATAAACTTATTAACGTAAAGAAGAATATTGTTTACAGGGTAGAGCAAGGAACATCGTTTCCTCTTATTATTGACAAGGATAAGATGTATATTCCTGATGTGTTTGTATATTTTGTTTATGACGACTATAAGTCGGCAAGATATTCGGAATACGAACTTAGATAGTATGTTTGTAACTCCCCACGCCCCAAGTGATTCCTCATGACCACTTGGCGGTGTGGGGATTTTCTTTTCTCTCTGTCTTGATTATCCATTCCATTAACATGGGTTTTCCCTTGCAAGAAATTCCACTCTTCCTTCGAAGATACTCCATCGTTACTCCAT
>CAMKEM010000037.1 GCA_946411565.1 uncultured Prevotellaceae bacterium
GAGCAAGACCTACACGTCCCTTACCCTCTGGAGGAAGCTGCTTCAGCACAGGTGCAAGGAATGTAAGCATCATGGCTGCGGTAGCTGTATTAGAAAGGAACATAGAGAAGATGCCTGTTACGAGCAGGAAGCCGAGAAGCACATTCTCTGACTTTGTGCCGAATGGTGTGAGCATAATCTTTGCCATCTTCACGTCAAGACCAACCTTAGTAGCTGCAATAGCGAGGATGAAACCACCGATGAACAGCATGATGATTGGGTCAGCGAAGCATGACATCAACTTCTTGTAAGGAATGAGTGCACCAAGCTTTGCCTCGTCAATACCATCTACAAAGCAGAACAGACTCGAATCTGAACAGGTGTAGAGCAAGATAACGATGACAAGGGTTGATGTTGCCCATGAAGGAATGCCCTCTGTGAGCCACATGAGAGATGCAAAAATAAAAATTGCAATTGTACGCTGCTCGGTCAGCGTGAGATCAGGAATACCAAGAGCATCTGAAGGCAGGCACCAAACGATAAGACTGACAAGAGTTACCGCAATGATTTTAATAGCCTTAGCTAATGTCTTGTTTTCGGCCTGTTTCTTCTGTTTCTTGTCATCCTGATGTTTGGCAAGAACTCCATAGCCAGTAAAATTCTTAAACATGAGTTATAATTTACCAATTGTTTAGAGTATAACACACACAAAACGGGTGCAAAATTAATAATAATTTCTGAAACGCCAAAAAAAACAATAACAAAGTTATTAATTTATTCTAAAATTCTACTCCCTTTTTCCTTAAATGCCTTAAAAAACATCATAAAATGCAGATTATTCTACAATTTATTTCTTTTTTTTAGCGGAAATGATTAATTTTGCACAACCATTGCTTTGGGTGATGGGTGTTAGGTGATAACCTCTAAACACTAAACCCTAACCCATAAACTATGACATTAGAATATGAATAAAAAAGTTATAATCCCATTAATTGCTTTGCTCGTGTTGTTGACGGGCGGAGTTGTTTATCTTTTCCTCTCGCTTTCAGCAGAGAAGGAGAATAGTCGCCAGATGCAGGAGCTTGCAGAACTGGACAAGAAGGAGATGGAGAATGAATATCGTGAATTCTCCAACCAGTATAGTGAGATGATGACTAAGATCAACAATGACTCTATCATTGCACAGCTCACTCAGGAACAGTTGCGCACACAGCAGTTGCTCAAGGAATTGCAGCAGACAAAGTCGCATGATGCGGCTGAGATTGCCCGCTTGAAGAAAGAACTTGCTCAGGTGCGTGCCGTACTTCGTGAATATGTCATACAGATTGATTCACTCAACCGTCTCAACGAGCATCTTACAGCAGAGAATGCCCGCGTAAATTCTGCCCTTGCAGAGTCAAATCGTCAGAATGAGGCCCTTACCTCAGAGAAGGCTTCTCTTTCAGAAAAAGTGGCAATCGCGGCTCAGCTTGATGCTACCGGCATTAACTTCACCCCTTTGAACAAGAAGGGCAAGGAAGAGAAGAAGGTTAGCAAGGCAAAGCAGTTGAAGGTTGATTTCACTATTTCACGAAACGTGACTGCACAGAGTGGTATGAAGACCGTCTATGTGCGCATCATAACTCCAACAGGTTCAGCTCTCTCCGCAGGTACTGTGCCTTACGAGAACAAGAATATCCAGTACTCTATCAAGAAGCAGGTAGAATATAATGGTGAGGCAACTCCTGTAACCATGTACTGGGACATCCGCGAGGTTCACTCAGCCGGCACTTATCAGGTGGCCATCTTCTGTGATGGTCAGATGATTGGCTCAAAGAGCTTTGCAGTAAAATAAAAAAACATTCCCCTCCCCTATGTATTCCCTCTGTTTAGAGGAAATCTTACATTTCCATCAATGGGGCGAATTAAGATATCAAAAACGGAAATTTAAAAGTAACATACCCCCGATAACCTAAAGGGTAATCCTTTCCCTTCCACTTTTATTTGTAGAAGGGCTGGGGTTAGGGGCAGTAGTTAGTTAATATGAAAAAATTTCTTTTTCTATCATTATGTGCTTCTGCGCTATGTATAGTGCAGCCATTGAAAGCGCAAACGCTTTCGCTTGACTCGTGTCGGGCTATGGCTTTGCGCAACAACAAGCAACTGGGCATTGCTCGCGCCAAGCAACAAGCAGCAATGAACGTGCGAAAGTCTGCACGTACAAAATACTTGCCACATATAGACGTAGCAGGTAGCTGGATGTTGTCAAGTCGCGAAGTGTCACTTCTCAACGATGACCAGAAGAACGCGCTTTCGAATCTCGGAACAAATTCCGTTGGTTCGATAGATGTTTCACATGCTTCAAACCTAATCACCTCAATGGCACAGAAGGGGATTATCTCCCCTCAGGAGGCACAGCAGTATGGTCAACTGCTATCGAAAACATCCCAAGATTTTGCAGCATTCGGCAATAGCATTGGCGAGAAGATCAAGGACGCTTTCCGTACAGACACCCGTAGTATTATCATGGGTAGTGTCGTAGTAAACCAGCCTGTATTTATGGGTGGTGCCATTACGGCTGCTAATCGTATGGCTGACATCAGCGAAAAGATGGCGTCTGTAAACATTGATGCCTCTGAGCAGAATGTGCTCTACGATATTGATCAAGCCTACTGGCTCGTTGTTTCCTTGAAGCAGAAGCAACGTCTGGCAGACAGCTATCTGAAACTTGTTCAGAAACTTGACGAGGATGTCAATAAGATGATCAAGGAGGGCGTGGCTACACGTGCTGATGGACTGAAGGTTGACGTTAAGGTCAACGAGGCAGAAATGACTAAGACTCAGGTGGATAATGGCTTGAGCCTCGCCCGTATGTTGCTCTGTCAGTTGTGTGGCATTCAGATTAGCGACAAAGTAACGCTCGTTGACGAAACGAAGGATGACCTCGTTGTCGCTTCCATGAACAGATACAACAAGAGTCAGGCTATGGAGAGCCGTCCTGAGCTCAAGCTTCTCAATAATGCAGTAGAACTGAGTGAGCAGACAACCACTATCGCACGTGCGACAAGACTTCCACAAGTTGCCCTGACTGGTGGATATATGATCAGCAACCCTAACCTTTATAATGGATTTGAGAAGAAATTCGGCGGTATGTGGACTGTCGGGGTGCTTGTTCGTGTACCTGTATTAGATTGGGGAGATGCCACCTATAAGATTAGGGCAAGTAAGATTGCCACAAACATAGCACGTCTTACCCTTGATGAAGCTCGCGAGAAGATTGACCTTCAGGTGAACCAATGCGACTATCGTCTTAAGGAGGCAAACAAGAAACTCGCCACAGCCCAGAAGAACATACAGCGAGCAGAAGAGAACCTCAGATGCGCAAACATCGGTTTCAAAGAAGGCGTGATGGATGCAACGGAGGTTATGGCAGCTCAGACTGCATGGCTTCAGGCAAAGACGCAGAAGATTGATGCACAGATAGATGTACGCCTCGGTGAGGCTGCTATGAAAAAAGCTGTGGGAATGAGATAATAAAATTTGAACATGCTAATTTGGTAATTATAAAAGATGAGTACAAAACAACATAATAGTATGCTGTTCGGCGTGATAGCTTTCGCTGCTGTCATCATCATTGTAGGTATCATTGGTGCTCTCACAATTGATAACGAACAGGATTTCATCCAAGGTCAGGTTGATGTAGCTGAGTATCGCGTATCAAGCAAGGTGCCAGGACGTATCCTTGAGATTCGTGTAAAGGAAGGCGACTATGTAAAGGTTGGCGATACCCTCGCTATCCTTGACGCACCAGAGGTAGAGGCTAAGAAGGTTCAGGCACAGAGTGCAGAGAATGCAGCAAGTGCCATGAGCGATATGGCTAAGGCTGGTGCACGTCAGGAGCAGATACAGGGTGCTTTCGAGCTCTGGCAACAGGCAAAGGCAGGACTTGAGATTGCACAGAAATCATACCAGCGTGTTCAGCGTCTTTTTGACGAAGGCGTATTGAGCGAGCAGAAGCGTGACGAGGCATACGCTCAGTTCAAGGCTTACGAGGCACAGGAGAAAGCAGCAAAGAGCCAGTATGATATGGCTATGAATGGTGCTCGTGCAGAAGAAAAGCGTGCTGCAGCCGCACAGGTAAACCGTGCAAAGGGTGCTATTCAAGAGGTTAACTCATACATCCACGAGACAGTTCAGGTAGCTCAGATGGAAGGTGAGGTAAGCAATATCTATCCAAAGGTTGGTGAGCTTGTTGGCACAGGAAGCCCTATCATGACAATAAGCATCATGTCAGATATGTGGGGAACATTCAATGTGCGTGAAGACCACCTCAACGGCATGAAGGTGGGTGATAAATTCACAGCCTTTGTTCCTGCATTCAACAAGGACATTCAGCTCACAGTATCAAGCATCAAGGACGAAGGTAGCTATGCCACATGGAAAGCTACAAAGAGCAATGGTCAGTATGACCTCAGAACATTCGAGGTAAAGGCACGTCCTACAACCAAGTTCGAGGGCCTGAGACCTGGAATGTCATTGGTTATTAAGAATATCAAGAAATAAGCCCTTAAACCATAAGTTTGGCTTTTAATGATTCGCAATTTATATAACGTAATATCCCGAGAGATACGCATAATCTTCACCTACCCTATCTATTTGGTATGTATGGTCGTTATGCCTTGTATCTGTACTGTATTCTTCACCACCCTGATGGAGAGCGGACAGCCTGTGGATATGCCTATCGGTGTGGTGGATAACGACAACACCACTACAACCCGAAAGCTTACTCGTATGCTCGACTCATTCCAGTCATCAAAGGTGGTGGCGCATTATCCTTCCGTGGATGATGCCCGACACGCAATTCAGACAGGCGAGATTTACGGTTTCATGTATTTCCCGAAGTACACAACGGATAAGCTCCTTGCATCACGACAGCCAAAGATTTCATTCTATTACAGCAACACATCATTAACGGCTGGTGCCCTTATCTTCAAGGATATGAAGACAATGGCTTCACTCGGCTCTGCAGCCGTAGGTCAGGCAACACTTCAGGCAAAAGGCTTTCGACCAGAACTCATAATGCCAGTTCTTCAACCTATTGCCGTTGATCTGCACATGATAGGCAACCCTTGGGTGAACTATAACATGTACCTCTCAATGATGCTTGTTCCTGCATGTTTCCTGCTGTTCGTTTTCCTGCTAACGCCATTCAGCTTCGGTACAGAATTAAAGTTCGGGAAATCTACCCAACTCATGGAAACCGCAGGTGATAATAGTATTATCGCAATCTTAGGCAAACTGATACCTCACACTTTGATCTATTGCATCGTGATGGCAGGAATAATGATCTATCTGTTTGGCTATCTGCACTTCCCTGCTCCTGGTGGTGTGTGGAGAATTGCGATGCTCGGTTTCCTTTCAGTAATTGGTGCACAAGGTTTCAGTCTTACCATCTTCGGATTAGTTCCTTCTCTCCGAATGAGCATGAGTCTTTGTTCTCTAATGGGCGTACTAAGTTTTTCAATGGTAGGAAGCGCCTTCCCCGTCTTAGCAATGGATCCTCCACTTCAGGCATTGTCTTGGCTCTTCCCTTTGCGCCATTATTACAAGATATATCAGTTGTGCGTATTCAATACATACCCACTCTCTGATGCCTTGCCACACATTCTCTGTCTCATCGGCTTCGCATTCATGCCATATCTTTTCACAAAGCATATCGGTAATGCAATGAGGCATTTTGACTATGTTGAATAAAAAAAAGGATAGTAGCCATTAATATATGTCTTTAAAGGACCACATAAAAAACATAGCCGAAATATGGTGGCAAGAAACAGTTGCCATATTCAAGGACTCAGGCGCGGTGCTCTTTTGCATTGTGCTCCCTTTGGCATATCCTATACTCTACTCATGGATTTACAATAATGAGGTGGCTCGCGATGTGCCTGTCGTGGTTGTTGACGATTCACATTCCGCTCTAAGCCGTGAGTTCATACAGAAAGTGGATGCCTCACCTGATGTCAGCGTAGCCTTCTATGCAGGCAGTATTCATGAGGCGCAGAGCTATATCGGTCATGGAGATGCGTATGGAATTCTGTATTTCCCACATAATTTCTCTACAAACGTAGGTCGCCACGAACAGTCACATGTAAGTGTCTATTGCGATATGAGTTATATGCTCACCTATAAGGCTATCTTCCAGACAGCCCAAAGCGTAAGTACTATTATGGGTACTAAGATACAGACCGCCAAGGCTGGAGCATATACCAACAGAGAGGAACAGATAGCAGCCAAGCCTCTTGATTTTGACGAGGTGCCAATATTCAATACCACATGCGGCTATGGTAACTTCGTGTTACCTGGTGTGCTTGTGCTCATCATCCAACAGGCACTTCTGCTAAGTGTCGGACTTCTTTCAGGTACTCAGCGTGAGAAGCACTACCCTATGGTAAAGCACGTCATAGATGCCTACTTTGGCAAGGGAATTGCGTTCTGCCTTATCTTTGCCGTAATGCTGGCATATTGTACGCTTGTTGTGCCACGAATGTTCGGATTTGTAATGATGGTACACTTCCTCGATTGGCTTATATTCATGACACCATACCTCATAGCGTGTGTGGCTTTTGCTGTTGTAGGAAGTGAGATGATACCTTTCCGTGAAGCCGTGATGCTCACAGCCGTATGTACCTCTGTACCATTCCTTTTCCTCTCAGGTATCTCATGGCCACAGAGCGGAATACCAGGATTCTGGCAAGGAGTTTCCTACTGTCTGCCATCAACCTTTGCAATTAGAGGCTTTGTGCGAATGAGCAGTATGGGCGCACGAATCGGAGATGTGATACCAGAGTTCAGAGCCCTTGCAATTCTCGCTATCGTATATAGCCTTGCTGCCCTTGGGGTGATGTACAAACGCTACCTCATCCACAAGTCTTTTGAGGAGATTACGGAAAAGAGAAAGAAAAGGCAAGAAGAAAACAGCATATAAATCAATTGTATCAGAAATTCATCATAAACCAAGATGGTGTCCTAAAGTTCGGGCGTGTCTATCTGCACAAAGACCTGTTAAAGCATGGTGAGAAATGCATCTACGGTGGAGGTCTTTGGAAGATAGACGAAAGCCGAGGTGCAATAATGCTCTACGGACGCTCGTTTGACTTCGGAGTTCCCGACTTCGATTATGTCAAGCGAATAGATTGGTCGGGAGTGGGAGGTAATCCTCATCCCCTACTCTTCCTTCCTAATTGGCCAGATGAAGATATCGTTGAACCAGTTTACGCTAAGTAAATCTTTCTTTACTCAACACTTGAATGCTTTTATAAAGCATACATTTCACTTTTAAAACATGGAAAAAGACATAAATAATACGACAAACACCTCACTTGGAGAGGATTTTGGTGGCTTTATAATGACTCCAGACGTAGCCATGCAGTTCATGGTGTGGAGCTATTTCTATCATGACGTACTTCCAGAAAAGAACGTCAGCTATAGCAAGTGCGGCAAGTTCTCTGAAGAAGATGCAAAGCGACTTGACGAACTCAAGGATATGCTTTTCCAATGCTTTGAGGAACAATCCGTTTTCAATGCCTGCAAGCAATTCCAGATGGCAAAGGTAAGGCAAGAGCCATGCCCTTTCCCACAAGCAACGCTCGACAATATGTTTGCAAAGGAAATTTAAAGACTTAGGCTTCAGACAATTGAAGCCTATATCTCGAATTTCGGCTTTACGCCAAACAGCACATCAGACACAACCTTTACACGCGCAAGTTTCTCTCTGAGTATTATCCTAAAACTCTTCCTATAAATAGGATAAAGGGCATTATAGGCAATGGCATTTACGCCAAATTTTTCCGCAAGATACAAGGCACGAACATTATGGAACTCTTGCGAGATTATCGTCACACTATCCCTACCAAACACATTCTTCGCCCTAACAACAGAATCCAACGTTCTGAATCCTGCATAGTCAAGCACGAACCTATCCTTTGGAATACCAAGTGCCACGAGATCAGCCATCATAGTTTCAGGCTCATTATAGTCTTTCTTGCTATTGTCACCACTTATCAATATTGTATCAATCTTACCCTTAGAATACAGCTCATACGCAGCCTCTATACGTCTTTGGTAATATTCATTGTTTCTACCGAAAATAGTGAATTTTGAAGTGCCAAGCAACAATCCGACATTACGATGTGGTATCTTATTCACATCATCATAATGACGTCCCTCTGCAACTTTTTCTACACTCATATCACAGAGAAAAATACAAGCAACAGCACTAACAATCAATATCACGATTGTTAATGCCAACTTCCATTTCCATTCAAAGACAAAATTCCAGATCCTTCTTAATAATTTCCTCATATCACATGCAAAAAATACGAAACACGTCTCACAAAACAAAAAATTTCCGATTTATTTAACATAAATTAAATGCGAAGATATAATTCTTACACAACAATATTATCGAAGAATCTGTAAAAGTCAGTAAAGACACTCATAAAAAGCAACAATACCGTACTTCCACCGAGTTAGTACCCATATAGGAGCGGAGGCAGAACGGAGGCAGAGCGAAGGCAGAACGGACTTACAACGGATTTGAAACGGTATTAGAACGGAGGATAAAAAGTCAAGGGATTTTTCTACATTTTTCCTCAGAAAAAACTTTTTTGCGCTAATCCTACATACCTACATTACCACCCTATGTAACTAACACTAACTTAGAGCTTTACAAGGATTTCAAATACCGCACAAACCTACACTAATCCTACACCAAACCTACACTAATCATGCCTGTCAAGGCATGAAATTATTAATTTATAATGAGTAATGAGTAATTTGAATAGTATTTAAGCGTTCAAGTCAAACTAAATTATACATTATTCATTATTAATTATCAATTAACCTACATAAAAATGTAGGTTCTGTGTAGGATTAGTGTAGGTTTACGCAATATTTGAAATCGTCGCAAATTTATGTATACCAACAATTTACGCAGGTATCTGTGTAGGTATGTAGGTTTATCGCGAAAAAGTTTTTTTCTGGGGCTTTATCTCCTACCAAACAAGTCTTTGATTCCGTCCATATCGAATGTGAGGGAGAAACGGAGAGTCTGGTCGAGAGGGTTACTCTTTGCCGTCGCAATAACATAACCAGCATCGAGAGAGAATACATTCATCTTGAATCCTGCACCTAACGTGAAGTATTTACGATTTCCTTTGTTTTCTGCCTCGTGGTGATAACCTGCACGAATAGAGAACTGATCGTTATATACATATTCTGCACCAAGACTCCATTGAATCTCTTCTAATTCCTCCTTGAATCCGTTAGGCGCATCACCAAAGCTCTTGAAGATACCAGCGATGCTTGACACGTCGTAGTATTCCTTCTGTATTCGGTCATCGTATGTGCCAGAATCCTCCCCATCTTCTTTCTTTGGATAGGTTGGAACGAGAAGTTTGTTGGCATCGAGAGCGATAGAGAAGCGGTTATACTCGTTTACAGGAATCATAAGCGATGTACCAAGACGGAGGTTCGTAGGAATGAACTCACTACGTTCAGTTCCACCGAAAGTAATCTTAGAACCAATGTTTGAAACATTGAGACCAAGACCTAACTGGCACTCACGCTGACCGAGATTGATATAATCCTGATAGTAGCATGAGAGGTCAGCTGCAAAGGCACTTCCAGGGGTGGTGTCCTCGGTATAATCGTATGTGAGGTCTGAATATATCCAACGCACACCTGCTGCAATAGAGAATTTCTCAGAGAGCATCAGAGAGTAAGCCACATCCAATGACATTTCGTATGGGTTGATGGTCATTGCGGTCTCCTCTTGAGACATCATTACCTCACCAAGAGAGAAATATCTCAAAGAACCGCTTATTGCAGAATAATCGCCTATGCGATAATAGCCAGCAAGATACGCAAGATCCATATCGCTAACCAACTGACGAAGCCAAGGGGTATAGTTGAGTGCCACACCTGCACGAGAGATACAGAATGGGTATTTGGCAGGATTCCAGTACTGAGATACAGCATCAGGATCAGTTGCAGCACCAACGTCACCCATACCAGCCGAACGAGCGTCTGGCGCAATGGTCTGTGAGGTTACAGATGTATTCACAGGGTTGAAGAAGTTCTTCTTGTCCTGTGCCATTGTGGTGAGGCTGAAGAAAAGGAGGAAGAAACTGAACAGGCGGCCTCTCCCCCCGCCCTCCCCCGTAGGGAGGGAGCCGGAGAACTTAACGAGATTTTTCCTAAAAGAAAGGAACATTTCAGATAGTTTATTCATTATCAATTATTAATTATCAAAAGTTTCAGCCTTTTTACTTCCGGCTCCCTACGGGGGAGGGCGGGGGGAGAGGCCTTATATAATTAGAATCTTCTGGGTTTTGCTTGCGTATGAACTGCCATTGCTACTGAGTTTTATGCGATAGAGGTAGATGCCAGTATTAAGTTTGGCTCCGCTATCTGTTCGCAAATCCCATTTATAGGCTATCGTATTCGTTGCGGCAGTACCGCTTTCCGAAGTGCTCCAGAGAAGTCTTCCTGATGAATCCATTATATCAATTTCGAGATTCAGTTCAGCTCCACAAAAATTATGTGCCACAACAAATGTCGTGTTGTCTCGTGCAGGATTGTTTGTTGCATAGACATCAACGATATTTGGTTGGATGCTCTTCTTCACCACGAAATCGAGAGACGTGGTTGATGAATTATTGAGAATATCCCAAGCACGGAATTTCAGCGTATGCTTACCCTCGGAGAGGGTTGGAAGAGCATAGTATGTCTGACCGGAGGTATATGACTCATAGTCAAATGTGAAGTTGTCGTTGAGATTGTATGTCTTCTCTATGTCTCCATCAATTATAAGCTCCATATCATGACCGATACCTGCACCAGAGGCGTTAATTCCGTCCTTGTCGCTTATCTGTGCCACGAAGAAAGGAGTGCTGTTTACCTCACCACCAAAGGTGAAGTCCTCGGAGTTGAGATAGCAGTAGATAGAAGGGCCTATAAGGTCGTTATCAGCTATGTTAGAACCATTGACAGTGAAGCTGTCACAAGCACCATGAGCAGAGGCTTTAAGGACGGTATCGTAAGCATAGACATTGATAAGACCAGTTCCATCGGCATAATTGATATCCTTTGGAACGGCGAAAGTGAAGGTGAACTCACCATTCTCTACCTTGTTGGTTCCGTGATAAAGGATGTTCTTTCTGTCGGAGAAAATAAAGGCTGTATCAGCACCTTCACTTGTGGTATTATTGAGCTTGCACTTTATGGTTTCCTTGGTGTCGCGCACCATAGCATCCAATGTACCTGAGAAATTGTCGATTTTGTTGCCTGCCAATTCAATGTGTCCCTTGACGCTAACCTTGTCACCAGCACGAAGTTGTGGCATATTATCGCCTTCCACGGTAACGCCATTGATATTATCTATGACAGCTGTGTATGTTGGAAGGGCAAGACTCAAGGCAGGATCACCGAGCAATGAATATTGCAGTTTATTCTTTGAAGTCTCAATACTATTCTTCACGAGATAGCTCTTTGCTTGTCTCTGTGCTTCGCCTAATGTCAAAGGTTTACCATTCTCATCATAGCTCAGGACGTATTTCATAAACGCCGAGTTAATCAGCTTATTCTGAGAAGCATAAACGGTACGTGTCGTTCCATAGAAAGCAACGGCTCCACCTTGCGAATTAAGTATGGCAGTTTCGCCTATGGTCTTCTCATTACTGTCGAACGGCATGATCTCACATGAAGCTGTTACCCAGAGTGGAAGATTATCGCCTTTGAAATTCGTGAAGTCTGTCAGGGTAAGGACCTGCTCGTGAGAAATACTTGTAGGTGAACCGTGACCTGCATAGTCGATAATCAATGCACCATTATTCTGCTGTTGCTTGATTATGTTTTCTGCATCTGGATAACGGCTACCAGTAGAAGATGAAACGCGGTTAAAGGCATCCCAATAAACCTTACGGACATAATAGCCTGGGTGGTCGTCGATAGTCTGCTCAGCAACAAGGTTCACATCATTCATGTGCGTGTTTTGGTTGCCGTCATCACCGAGGAAAACTATGGTATTCTGCCAAGAACCAGCTTTGGCGTTAAGGGCATAATTGATAGTCTTGTCAACCAATACCGATGCTTCTGCATCCGTGGTGCAAGGGAAACGCCCAACTCCTATGTCTGGGGATGCCTTAAACGTCAAAATATCCTCTTTATCTTCAAGATAGGTAAGGAAATCGTCGCTTACATAGCAATCTGTAGAGCTATATGAGTTCTCGCTTTCATAACAAAGCAGATGGTCGTCAAGGGATTTGTCCTGAGACTCAGCTGTTAGCATTCTGTTATCGAATGTGCAATCGCCAAAGAGCAAGAGACATTTTGCTTTTTGCTCTTTGTCAGCCCTATCATAGAGCATCTTCATATAGCGCTTGTATGCGCTTACGTCTGGAGTTCCGCTTGAGAACTCATTATATAATTCGTCAGCAGGCACAATCCTCACTTTCAAACCGTCATAGTCGGCATGATGCTTGGCGAGTCTTTGTGCTTGCTTGAGAAGTTTCTGTGAAGTTGGTATAATTATCACCATGTCATAGTCCTTGTCAGCGTGAAGGTCTTGGTTGGTGATGTTATAGACGTATTTTGCTTCTGGGAACTTATCTGTTGCCAACACAGGAGCCGCCTTCGGAGTATCGTAGCGAAGGGAGATATAGTCGAGTCTTACAGTTCCGCCAGATACATTCTTAATCAACACGGTATCGTTTCCGTGAAGGTTTTCCACGCTCCATGTATAAGTATCTACATTGGCAATATAATTGGTACTAAGGGATATTGTTCGGGTGCCAAGTTCCTTGCTGTTGAGATAGAATTTGATATCTGTTCGAGCATTAGCCGTAGTAGCGATTGTGAGATCGGCTTTAGTGTTACCTTCTGGAAGGTTAATGATATACTTTCCAGTCTTTCCGCTTTCTATGCTTTCCTTGTAAAACAGGTTTCTACCACCACCCATCCAAGAAAACTCATCTTTCTCATAGAGAGTGTGATAGGCATCAGGCGTTGGCCATGCTGTATTAAGCAACTCCTCTTCTGTGCAAGTGAGAGGTTCACTATCATTTTCGGTAATGAAATAGTAGCCGTAGTCAGAATAAGGATTGCGGATTCGTATTTTTGAATCTTTTGAATCCCAATATACAGAGCCTTTAGCATAGAAGAGTTTCTTGCCATCAACTGTGCATGTTGGTATCTCTTTCAGATCGTCGTATTCGCATAGATAATCTTCCTGAAGCACTTCTGGCACAAGATTACCACCATAGCCATAAATTTTGACTTTGGATAGATCTGAAAAGCCAGCACTCTTGATAGTGTTTGCTGTAAGTTGGTGAATGCCTGAGCTTAAAACGCTTATCTTTGCCCATTTGCCTTGGGAAAGAACAGAATGCTCTGCATATCTTTCTGCTTTGGCATCGGCAAGTCGTTTCGCCTTTGCCTTGGTGCTTGCAGATGATTTTAGTTCTGCAAGAAACGATACAAGGTATTGGTATTTGCCCTCCCTATATACGATAGGCGTGAGGTAAGCCACAAATGTAGCTTTTTTCCTATCAACGGAAATTCCTTGCGCTATTTCTGGATTCTTCCTTGTATTAGGGCTTTCGCAGATAGCCTTATATTTCCTAACGTCGGATTCTGGCATGTCGATATATTCGGGATATCTGATGCTAAGAGTATATGTAGAATCCTGATAGTTGTCGGGAAGGGGAATGCTATACGCCACATTAGGTAATTCCGAATCTATACGCAGCTCCTCGGCTGTCAAGTTATAGAATCGCTTCTGCGCCTGAACCGTAATGATACAGGTGAGTAGTAATATTATGGTGTATAGCTTTTTCATTTAAGTTCGTAACTGTTATTTGCAGTTGAATTCGAGCACTTTCCTGCCTTCGAGATATCCTTCAAGGTGGTCATCGATATTGACTGGTCCTACGCCCACGGGAGTTCCTGTATAGAGGATGTCACCTGTCTTTAGAGTAAAGAACTGACTGATGTAGCTTATAAGCCTGTCAATCGTGAAGATCATATCCGAGGTGTTACCTTCCTGAACGCGATTACCATTGATATCGAGTCCGAAGCGTATGTTCTGTACATTCAGGAAGTTATCCTTCGATACCCATTCGCCAATAACGGCAGAGCCGTCAAAACCTTTACATATCTCCCAAGGTTGTCCTTCCTCGCGGAGTTTCTTCTGAAGGGCGCGAGCGGTGAAGTCAATACCAACGGTAACGGCATCATAGTAACGATGTGCAAAGCGTTCAGGTATTGATTTACCGAGCTTGCAGATACGAACCACGATTTCCGTCTCGTAGTCTATTCTTCCCATAAAGTCAGGGATGAAGAATGGTTTACCGTCCTTGAGTAATGCGGAATCTGCCTTTGTGAAGATAACAGGATCTCTGTCAGCAGAGTCGGAAACACTCTGTTGTAATAACGTGTTTTTTATCTCTTTATTGTGTTGTGGGTAGTTCATGCCCACGGCGAAGATTTTCATAGTTGTGGAGGGGGAATATAGGCTAGAAATGCTAGTAATGCTAGAATCCCTAGAAAGCCCAGATTATTATCTAGAAGATAAAAAAAAGAATTAGCGCCAGCGCCTTTTGGGCACTGACGCTATATTTATTATTCTTCTCCCTATTAGGGATAAAGACCCTTTGCTTAGTCAGCTACGAGAGTGAAACGCTTGAAGTTCACAACTGTGAGCTCCTTGTCAGCAGCCTGGAGGTACTGAGCAACGCTCATCTTAGAATCCTGGATGAACTCCTGGTTGAGGAGACAAGACTCCTTGTAGAACTTGTTTACACGACCCTTAGCGATGTTCTCGATCATGTTCATGTTGAGAGAAGCTGCCTTCTCTGCAGAAACAGTAGCGATGATCTCCTTAGCCTTAGCAACGTCCTCAGCTGTGATCCAGCCCTTACCCATGTTAGACTCCATGTGATCCTCAGAGTCAACGTGTGCTGGGTTGATGCCTGCCTTCTTGAGTGCAGCCTCTACAGCCTTCTGTACCTGCTCCTGCTTTGACTTCTCAACAGCAACATTGTACTCCTCCTCTACGATCTTTGGATCAACAGAGTTCTCGTCGAGAGCTACTGGCTTCATAGCAGCAACCTGCATGCAGATAACGTGAGCTTGCTCAGCAGCTGGCTTGTTTGTCTGAACGAGTGTGCAGAGACCGTTACGCCCCATGTGGTTGTAAGCCTCGATGTTCTCACCTGTGATTGTGAGGTAGCCGTCGAGCTCCATCTTCTCACCTGTTACGCCAGAACGCTCTGTAACAGAAGCCTCTACTGAGAGACCGTTAGAGAGTGTGAGAGCCTTAACAGCGTCGAGGTCTGCAGCCTTAGCAGCAACAGCAGCGTCGAGAATCTCCTGAGTGAGCTTGATATAGTCAGCGTTGTTAGCAACGAAGTCGGTCTCACACTTGAGAGCGATGATAGCAGCGAAGCCGTCACCAACCTTAGCGAGTACACAACCGTTTGCTGTCTCACGGTCAGCACGCTTTGCAGCGATTGCCTGACCCTTCTGACGGAGGATATCCTTAGCCTTATCCATATCGCCCTCAGCCTCTGTGAGAGCCTTCTTTACATCAGCAAGTCCAGCGCCAGTCATAGCGCGGAGCTTCTTGATGGCTTCCATTGTAATAGCCATATTATTTCTTTGGGTTTTAAAAATTAAAAGAATTCAGTTT
Organism: uncultured Prevotellaceae bacterium; assembly: GCA_946411565.1. Classification (GTDB taxonomy): domain Bacteria; phylum Bacteroidota; class Bacteroidia; order Bacteroidales; family Bacteroidaceae; genus Prevotella. Next base: position 15,704 of record CAMKEM010000037.1, read on the forward strand.
TAATATATTTGTCGTTATCACGTGATTACGAGATGACGACTCATCATCGTGGAACATTACGTGATAACGACAAATCATTACTAAGCAACACGTTGGCGTTGCTTAGTAATGTTATAGTATGCTTTACTCAGCTGCCTCTGCAGGAGCCTCCTCCTTGCGAGCACGAGAGTTGCGCTTCTTGCCCTCAGCAGCCTCTTCAGCCTGCTCAGCAGATGCCTTCTCGTCAGCCTTCTCTACCTTGCGCTCCTGCAAGCCCTCAGCGATAGCTGCGCAGCAAGCAGAAAGGATTGTATCGATAGAATCCTTAGCGTCGTCGTTTGCAGGGATAACGTAATCTACCTCGTTTGGATTAGCGTTAGTGTCAACGATACCGAATACAGGGATACCGAGACGCTGAGCCTCCTTGATAGCGATGTGCTCCTTGCAAATGTCAACAACGAACAAAGCAGAAGGAAGACGTGTCAGATCACTGATAGAACCGAGGTTCTTCTCGAGCTTAGCGCGCTGACGAGTAATCTGCAGGAGCTCACGCTTTGAGAGGTTGCTGAAAGTACCGTCATTCATCAGCTTGTCGATGTTCGCCATTTTCTTGATAGCCTTACGGATTGTCTGGAAGTTGGTGAGCATACCACCAGCCCAGCGCTCGTTGATGTAAGGCATGTTTACGCTTGTTGCCTTCTCAGCAATAACGTCCTTAGCCTGTTTTTTAGTAGCGACGAACAGGATCTTCTTACCTGACTTTGCGATATTCTTCAGTGCCTCTGCAGCCTCGTCAACCTTAGCTACGGTCTTGTGGAGATCGATGATGTGGATGCCGTTACGCTCCATGAAGATGTAAGGAGCCATAGCTGGGTTCCACTTGCGACGAAGGTGGCCGAAATGACAGCCTGCCTGCAGTAACTGGTCAAAATTTGTTCTTGACATTGTCTTTCTTTTGTTTTTGGTGTGCCTTTATATGGGGCACGAGTTGTTTACTTTCTTTTTAATTCTATTGTTTGTTAGAATCAGCCAGTGAGTAGCCAAACGGATCTCGCTGGTTTAGATACTAAACTGTTATCCGGCATACCGGAAAATCTGGATAATCCGAATGTTCTGGAAAAACCGGAATTCTCTATATTAACGCTTAGAGAACTGGAAGCGACGACGTGCCTTTGGACGACCTGGCTTCTTACGCTCAACCTCACGAGAGTCGCGAGTGAGGAAGCCGTGATCCTTGAGGTTCTTCTTATCCTCAGCGTCAACCTTAACGAGTGCGCGAGCGATAGCAAGGCGAAGAGCCTGGCTCTGACCTGTGAAACCGCCACCGTCGAGGTTAGCCTTGATGTCATACTTCTCAGCTACTTCAAGAAGCTGCAGAGGCTGCTTAACAACATACTGCAGGATAGCTGATGGGAAGAACTCTGTGATATCTTTCTTGTTTATAGTGATCTTACCGGTGCCCTCTGTGAGATATACACGAGCTACAGCGCTCTTACGGCGACCGATTGCATTAATTACTTCTGCCATTTTTCTTCAATTTTTTATTTGTACAGATTAATATCGATTGCCTTTGGCTGCTGTGCCTCCTGCTTGTGCTCTGTGCCCTCGTAGATGTAGAGGTTGTTCATCAGGCTACGGCCGAGAGGACCCTTTGGCAGCATACCCTTAACAGCGTGACGGAGCATCTTGTCGATACCGTTGTCCTTTGTGCGGAGCTGTGCAGGGGTATTGAAACGCTGACCACCTGGGTAACCAGTGTAGCGAGTGTAAACCTTGTCAGTTTCCTTCTTACCAGTGAAAACCACCTTAGCTGCGTTGATAAGGATTACGTTGTCACCGCAATCAGCATTAGGTGTGAATGTTGGCTTGTACTTACCACGAAGTATCTTAGCCACCTTTGAGCAGAGACGACCTACAACCTGATCTGTGCAGTCGATCACAACCCACTCTTTCTTGGCAGACTCCTTGTTGATAGAGACTGTCTTGTAACTTAAAGTGTTCATTTAACTTTAAAATTCTTTTAAAAAATACTACTAAAAAACAATTCTTTCGAACGTGGATTCACTAACCGTCTGCGCGGCCAAACGCATGACTATTAACACCATCGCTCGCGGGGTTCTAAGTGTGCCCCATAATAATCGGACTGCAAAGGTACTCATTTTTTTACACATCTGTGCAACAAATAACCTCGCAAACTTCACTTTTAAGAAAAATTAACTTAAAGAGGTGGGCAACGAAAACACACCATTCCAAGATTATAATAAATATGCCTTGCCCTAATTGCCAAAAATATTAACCAAAAAATTATATCCGATACCTTTGAGACCATATGGATAAGTTATATTCCGAGCTATAAGAATATGGACTGTTACACCAACTATCATAAAGATAAAAATCAACGCCCCAAAATTACAATATCGCCAAAGAAATCAAGGAAAAGTTATTGTGAGAATACCCTCGCGATAGCAAAACGGAGGCTCTGGCTTTTTACCTTCTTCGTTCTTGGTGGTAAGATAAACCGATTAAAATACATATAAGTTACCATTATTTTACCATCATAATACAATACTTTATGGTATTATAATGGTATTATTATGGTAATATAATGGTATTATAATGGTATTATCATCGAAGGAAGAGTGGAAGAACATAGGAAAAACAACGGTTATAGATACAAAAAATAACATGAATAGTTTGATGCTCGGATGAACACAACTATTCATGTTGATTTTTATTCGGCTTTCGTAAAGCCAAAGTTATAGTTTCTGAGGTTTATAGCCCTGTTTTATGTACCTCGTATTTCATTATTCCGTCAGAGGCTTGTATATGCCCGTGTCTTCTATCTGCCCCTCATACATTACAACGAACCACATAGGCTTGTTTGCCTTTGTGCGTCCAGAAGCGTCATATAGTATTTCTCCTTCAGAATCGCGGGCAGCACCAAATAGTGCTATGCTGAGCACATCGAGCATACCTGTGGCACGCTCAAGGTGCATATCAACCCATGCCTGATAGTTGGAATAAGCCACGGTACACCATCCCCATCCGTCCGTTACTGTGCCGTTGGTAGGCATGGCGTTGTGTATCTGTGCATCAAGACGACTGAGTTCCTCGCTTTCTATACCTTTGTTGAGCAACACCTGCTTGATGTACTCAAAAGGCTTGAGTACTTCAGGGGTGCGCTGGTATGTGAGTTTGTCGAGGTTGAACTGTGTATAGAATGAGTTCTGCTCATAGTCGTAAGAGGCAAGCATGGCTCCTTGCTCCACCATCGGCATCGGGTTAGTCTGAACGCTGCTAACCGTCAGGTGGTCACGCAGGGTGTCAATCAGCTCATAGAACTCGGTGAACTCCTTGGGTGTTATCACACCTTTGTCGCGAAGATTGCATGTCATATCATAGATATATGCCAGATACCCCTCGCTGTATATGTCGCGCACATTACCGTTCTCGTCAAGGAACGGAATGGAAAATTCCACATCGCTGAGTTTATCGACGCTTATCTTTACCTGATTGTTGTTGAAGAACTGCATGTCTATGGTGGTCTTCACCGTGTCGTAGCATAGTGCCGGTGTTTCGCCATCGCTGATAAATTCATTCTCAAGCTCAACCATAAGGTCGGGCACGTAGAGTCCTACTATGACGGTACCATCGTAATGTCCGTCAATCGCCTCCACCTTTATGTCGTTGGCAGTACTGTCGCAAGCGCACACCATGAAGGTAGAGATGGTGATTGCGATGATTGCCTTGCAGATGTTATGTATTTTGTTCATAGTCTTGTGCTTTCTTTAGGGTTAGAATATTACAGACATCGCCACTCCCATGGTGAGTGAGTTTATCTTGTTCTTGAAATTGAACTTGGAGTGCTTTGTCGCCATGAGTAGCAGATCGTTGTGGTATGGAGAGTATTCCACATCGAACGTAGGCTTTGAGTAGTCATAATCTACAAATGCAGATATTGCCATACCGCTGTTCATGGCGTATGTGTAGTGCAATCCTACCGTGAAGTTGTCGCTGTTGCTGCTATCTATCTTCATTGCGTCACCGTACATAGTGACTGCTACTGTCTCATTGGTATTTGTGTTAATGTAATGTTGATCCCAAGCAGCTATGAGGTTGAGGCTTCCGAAGAAACGACGACCGTATAGAGCCTTGATGCCGATGTTCTGTTTTGCGCTGAAAGGCAATGCCAGGTACAGGCCTGCGCTGATATCAACGAGTGACCAAACTTCTGACACAGATGCGGATTTCTTGTTACGTAGCAGCATTCCGTCTTCCTCGGTATAGGCATACAATCCTTCGCCTGTAACAGGCGCGGTGGTTATGCGTGCACGAGCTCCGACACCAACAAACTTATTGATGAAATATGCGGCCTCACCTGATACGGTGGTTCCAGTACCGATCTTAATCCTTGGTGTCTGTCCTTCGGCGTATGCAGGAGAGCCAGATGCATAGTTGTTGAACTCACGCTCCTCGGCGTTATAGTCGTCTGGTATGCGGAATGGGTTTCCGTTGCGCTGTATGGTGTAGTAGTCATCATCAAGATATGCGCCACCGTAGTTGTATAGTTGGGCTGTGGTGAGGAATGATGTGTTGGTTGGCAACTTGAGGTCGTTGGTCAACTGCATTCCCAGCTCTAGTTTGAAGAAACTTGGGTTCTGCCACAGGTCAGAGGTGTTCTCCAATGGTTCGCGGTTGATGCCTTTCTTCTTAAAGATCCAGTCGGCACACATATATCCCAGGTCGGTGGATATGATACCCAGACCTGCACCTACAAGCACATCACTTATCCAGTGACGGTTGTTGAGCGTGCGCATGATACCCGTGGTAGTGGCACATCCGTATCCGAAGATTGACCACCATGGTGAGCGTGTCAATCCGTATTCCTTGTGCATGATAGTAGCAGCGGTGAATGCCGTAGCTGTATGGCCAGAAGGGAACGAGTTGGCAGTTGAGCCGTCAGGTCGCATCTCTTTGGCTGTATATTTTATGCTGTTCACGAAGAGCGCGCACCATCCATAGGACAATGCACCGCTGGCAAGGTATCGGCCCGTGTTACTACGGCCTTGATAGCCCGCGAAGTTAAGTCCCGATGCCACTACGAGTGGTGCGAGTTGTAGGTTGTCATCAAAGCGGTTCTCGTATGCCGGAATGAAATTGTTTCGTGCGGCGCGGAAATTCTTCTTGTTAGCCTTGGCTGTGAATCCGAAAGCTATGAGTGGTACTGTTGACCACTCGAACTCTCTCAGCGGTGTGTAGTAGCCGTACTTTTCCACAGCCTCAGGCGTAGCCACCCAATTGCGTGACTCGACGTTCGCCATGGTGGCATTGTAGCTACTCATGTCGTTTGTCACTACGCTTTGTTCTGGCTTTTTCATGACAATAGCGTTGTTGCTGTTCTCGATAAGAGAATTATAAACCTGTTCCCACGCATCTGTGTGGTTCTTTATTCCCATGTCACAACTCTCAAATTTCAGTTCCATGTCCTCGGCACTTGCTGAAAGTGTCAAGAGAAGTGATGTTATTAATGTTAATGCGTTTTTGTTCATGATCAATAAATGTAAAATTTACTTTGTGCTGCAAAAATAAACAATTTTACTTAAATATCAAAAGTTTTCGTTAAAAAAAGTGAAAAACATGGTGTTTTTCAAATTAAATTATAAAATAAAAAATGAAAAGTGAAAAATACAGGTTACTTTTTCCGTTCATAACGAATGGCTCGTAACTCGTATTTTTCACTTTTCATTTTTAATTTTTCATTTACTTTTACTTTCCGAGTGCCTTCTTCCAGCGCTCGTAAGCTGCCTTGTACTCTGCTGTCTCAGCAACAGGAGCCTCGGTAGAGATGTGCTTCAGAGTCTTGAATGCGTCATCGCTATCCTTATAGATACCTGCACCGATACCTGCACCATAAGCTGCACCTACGCTACCGTCAGTCTCGTAAAGTTCGATTGTTGCACCTGTAACGGCTGCAAGAGTTCTGCGGAACAATGGAGAGAGGAAGAGGTTTGCGTGACCTGCCTTGATTGTGCTGATCTCCATACCCATCTTCTGCATAATCTCGATACCGTAAGCGAATGAGAATGCGATACCCTCCTGAGCAGCACGGATGATGTGTGCCTTCTTGTGGATGTTGAAGTTGATGCCGTGGATAGAAGCACCTGGGTTCTCGTTCTGGAGAACACGCTCTGCACCATTACCGAATGGGATGATTGAAAGACCCTCTGCACCAACTGGGACAGACTCAGCCAAATCGTTCATCTCGCCGTAAGAAATGCCTTCTGGAGCAACAGTACGCTTAACCCATGCGTTGAGGATACCTGTACCGTTGATGCAAAGGAGCACGCCGAGACGTGTGTCTGGCTGGTTGTGGTTAACGTGAGCGAATGTGTTTACGCGAGAAAGCTTGTCATAGTTCACCTCACCGAGTACACCATATACAACACCTGAAGTACCACCAGTAGCAGCAATCTCACCTGGCTTCATCACGTTGAGTGAGAGAGCGTTGTTTGGCTGGTCACCACCTCTATATGAAATAGGAGTACCCTCTGGAATGCCGAGTTCGTCAGCGATAGCCTTGCAAACGCGAGACTGGATAGAGAATGTAGGAACAATCTCAGAGATGATCTTCTCGTCGAAGCCGAAATAGTTCATTACATCCTTGCTCACGCAGTTGTTCTTGAAGTCCCAGAACATACCCTCAGAAAGACCAGAGATAGTGGTCTTCTTATCGCCACCAGAGAGGCGCAGTGCGATATAGTCACCAGGAAGCATGATCTTGTCGATCTTTGCGAAGGTCTCAGGCTCGTTCTCCTTAACCCAAGCGAGCTTAGCTGCTGTGAAGTTACCTGGAGAGTTGAGAAGGTGCTCAAGGCACTTGTCACCGCCGATAGCCTCGAAAGCAGCATTTCCGTAAGGAACGGCACGACCGTCACACCAGATGATAGATGGACGAAGTGGCTTGCCATCCTTGTCAACGCATACGAGACCGTGCATCTGGTAAGAGATACCGATGGCAGCAACCTTAGCAAGTGAACCTGCAGCCTTAGCCTCTACGCGAGCTGTAGCCTGCTTGAGCTCATCCCACCACATTTCTGGCTCCTGCTCTGCCCAGCCAGCCTGCTTTGCCATGATTGGAGCCTCTGCGTCTGGATACTGAGCAGAAGCAACTGTCTTTCCTGTCTCTGCATCAACGAGTGAAGCCTTCACTGATGATGTACCGATGTCATAACCGAGTAAATACATTTGTTTTAATTATTATAGTTGTTATCGTTAATTTGTATTCAGTTATTATGCTAAAAGCCAATATCGTGCAAAGATAGTGTAAAATTGCAAGAAATCCAAGCCTGAGGCCGTGAATTTTAGATAATTTAACCTGAGCTTGGCGAATTCGAGATTAAACGCATCTCCGATGCTGAATTGACTTTTTCCAAGAAGAAAGGCTCGCTTGCGCGAGTATATTATTTGGAAAGTAAATGAGCAGTAAATTTTATCAGTAAATTAATTTACTGCCCCAATTTACTTATAATTTACTTTCCAAAAATATTCCAGGGCGCAAGCCCTGTTTCACTTAGTTCTTACTCTTCATTTCCATCCTCGCTTTCTCTATTGCTTCGAAGAAACTTTTTTCTGCACATAGTCGTGCGAAGGCTGCGGAAGCAGCCAGACGGGCGGCATCCACGTCACTCTGATAGTGGAAACCTACAATCACACGACTCTGCCCTATCTCATAGCCTATCTTCATAATCTCATCTGCATTTTCTGGCGAAACAGCCGTGAGTGTCAAAGCCGCCATCCATGCCCTTACGCTATGCCCTGAAGGGTAAGAGGTAAAATCATTTGGGTATTCTTCTTGTGGCGTTGGTGTTCCTTCTCCGAAATACTGGTAAGGGCGACGACGTGCAAAGCCCTTTTTCGCTTTCTGTATGCTCCTGTTGCCAGCATCCATCGCAGAAAGAAGTAGTTGCGTGAGCTTGGGATGTGTCTCTGGTGTCAGATCTTGATTCAAGGCTGGAGAGAAACGCTTGAGGAAATAGGCTATTGCATAGCCTGCATCGGCAATGGCAGTATCTCCACGAAGAGTGCCTCTAAAGGTCTTACCCCACTCGTACATACAACTATCTGATACGAATTTTGTATCATTCTCATTCGGAGGCGTTGGCAGGAAACGAGATGCGTCAGGAAGAGGCGGCATACCTTTCTTGACGAACTTATGCGCTTTTTTGTAGGCTTCTATTTGTTGTTTAACAGAATCGTTCTGTGCCGTAATTGATAGCGTCGTCGCGCATAGGAAATAGAGTGTAATAAATAATCTGAACATACTTTGCAATTGAAAAAATAATTTCTTAATCTATTAATATATTAATCTCTTAATTTCTTAATCTATTAATATCGTAATCTCTACTCAAAATTACCTTTTTAGAACAGCACGCACCACAAACCAAAGGTGCTGGCATATTGTCGTGAGCGTACCATAGTGGTTGCTCATAATCTTGAATCTCTCTATAAGCGATGCCCTATGACTTTTCTGTGTCATTCCTCCTTCGAGGTATGAGCAAAGTGTCTTGTGGGTATTCCAAAGCTCAAGGCCTTGTTTCTCTGCTTCTTTCATTATTCTGATGCACCAATCCACATCGGCAGAATACTTGTAGCTAAGGTCGTAAGGCACTTGCCTTGCTATGTCGTTTCTTGCATAGAATGCCTGATGGCAAACCAGCATTCCCTCCTTGAAACTCTCCCACGATAGTTTTTCGGGAGGTGAGAGGCGACGCTTTCTGATGAAATTGCCTTTCTCGTCAACAATGTCCGTATCGCCATAGATAACTCCTGGCAAGGACTTGCCCTTCAACTGCTCTGCGATGCAGGTCAAGGTATCTTCTTCTTGAAACACATCACCAGCGTTCAGGAAGATGATGTAGTTGCCCTTGGCAAGTTGTATGCCCTTATTCATCGCATCATACAGACCTTTGTCCGGTTCACTCTTTACTATAACGGGATAGCGGGAGTCGTAGGCGTATGTCTGCGCCTTCTTCACCGTGTCATCTTTTGAAACGCCGTCTATGATGAAATGCTCTATATGCGGATATGATTGCTCTTGCACGCTTTCCAGTGTGCGGTCAATATACTTGCTTGCATCATAGGTGCACGTTATGATAGTGAAGTAGATCAAAACTTGATTCAGACTTTATTTTGGTGCGAAATTACATATTTTTTTTCGTCTTTGCAAGAAAACGACAAGAATAATGCTGTTTTTTCGGTATTTTTCCGCTTTTTGTCATCTTGACATGAATATCGGGGAAATCAAAATTTCCCATAAGCGCAACTCCGTTGCTTGGACTTGGGAACAAAAAATTAGCGACGATGACCAGAAAATTTATCTTTCAAACGCAAAGACGCAAAGTTTTTATTTTGAAATAAAAATTAATGCGGTATTAATGTGACATTGATGGTCATTATATGTTCTCACTTTGTGAGTAAACATTAATTTCCACAAATAACACGTTAATATCGCATTAATGTTTTCTGAACACAGAATTCACGGAACTAACGAAAATTCCGTTTCTTTTGTACTTTCCGCGTTCAAAAAAACTCAGCATCTCTGCGCCTTTGCGTTTGAACAAAAAATCACTTAAAGCTAATATAGAAGAGGGCTGGCGTCTTGATCTTACCATCAATAAGAGCCTGAACTTGTGGAGCGGATTTGTTATAATTATCCATCCACACATCATCCCGTTTGGCGTTTCTAACCCTCTCTACATTTTCCTCATTGACAATAGCAATCAATTGATTGCCTGACAAATAAAAACTATTATTAAATAAAATGTCGAAACCTTCAAAGAAATTGCTGCCACTAAGAATTTCGTTTGTGGACTTTTTAATTAACCTTCTTTGAATGCGGTTTTTATATACATAGTGAAAATATTTAAAGGATTCTGTTTCTTGGTATTCGCTGATACCAAGAATGTTAGTGCTGTCGTGAACCTCATCTGTTTTCCCTATGTGTTCAAGTGCCTCAGGATTCTTGTGCATAATGTCCTGTCCTTTGAAATCCACTCTTACAACCTTTTCCAAGGTGTCATTACGGAAAACAAGAACAGAATCAGAATGTTGCGGTATATGGCTTAATCGACCTTCGTTTTGGAAGAACCTACTTATCCCCATCCATGCGTGCTCCTTTTCAAAGGGAATTAATCCCCTCTGAAACCTATTGCTCTTGTCACAAATGGTCAAGGCATATCCGTTTGTGTTTCTTATGAACTCAAACATATATCGTCCATTATTTGTTAAGCCCATTAAATTAGGGCTGTCAAATTCCTTCTCCGTATAGAGAACCTTACTGACCTCACCCTTGCTGTTATAAACGAAGATTTTTTGCAAACTCTCATGGAAGGTGTGAATGTTGCCTTCATTGTCAACAAAGCTATTCCTACCAACGGCTTCTCCCGCTTGATATAGTAGTTTTCCCTTGAGATCAAACACATAAAACTTATATTGCTCCAAGGTGTATATCCTGTCGTTCTTCACAACGAACCAATCTGGGTAGATTTTTAAAAGACCATCAGGATACGATAATGAACACACGCGATCAATGGAATATTGATCTTTGCTTAATGGCTGACTCTGACATTCAAGGTCGTCAATTACATAAGTCTCAGTCTTGTAATTTCCCAGACCTATAGAGTTGATAGAGTCGGGGCCACAAGCCATGAGGCAAAATATAGGTAACAATCCAAATGTGAATTGTAGGGCTTTGGTCTTTAGTTTTTTAATCATACGTCTTATGGTTTTAATGTTTTAGTTTTATCGCAAATAAGAACATTGTTCTAATATCCTTCGCCATTCCTTCGAACCAAACTCGGTGAATCTCCGCTCTATGTCCGTTCCTATATGGGACTTTCACCAAGTTTGGTTAGGAGGAACATAGGAGTTACAACGGAAGCACATAGGAGTCATTTCCTGTAATAATTGTTGTCGGTAATGGCTTTTGCCACAGCCTTTGGAACAAATGTGCTGATGTCCTCGCCATTCTTGACCATCTCCCTGATCATCGTGCTTGTGATATTTATCTTAGGAGTATGTACGAGGTGTACGTTCTTGGGAAGTAAAGCCTCGTCAATACTTGAATCCTCTCTTGGGTAGATGTAGATGTGGTGGTTTGCAAGAATTTCCTCGTTGTGTGCCCAACGTGGAAAGGCTACCCAGTTGTCGCCGCCTATTATTAGGGAGAATTCATGCTGTGGGAAGTATTTCTTCAAAGCCTCTAATGTTTTCCAAGTGAAGGAGGGGCGTTCAAGATGAAATTCGTAGTTGCTTGCTCTTAGCTTTCCGTTTTGTTCAGAGGGAAGGCTGTCTAATGCCAGTTCCACCATATCATATCGCTCATTCTCGCCAAGAAGGTCTTGTGCCTGTTTCAGAGGGTTCTGAGGGGAAACCATGAACCAGACTTCATCAAGCCTTGCTTGCTCGCAGATAGTGCGGGCAAGAGCTATATGTGCGTTGTGGATAGGGTTGAAGCTACCGCCGAAAAGTCCGATGTGCATAATTAAAGCCCCACCCCCAAACCCCTCCCATAAAGGGAGGGGAGTAGTTACATTTTTATGTTAGTGGGAAACAATATTTTTCACTTTTGACCGCCCCTTAGAGAGATTATACTATCTATTCCCCTCCCTTTATGGGAGGGGCTAGGGGGGAGTCTTTTTATTTCAAAAACTCTCCTATAGTCTTCAAAGCCTCTGCCTTTGCAGTTTCGAGGTCGTCATTAACGATGATGACATCAAACTTTGGGGCGTAGGTGAGTTCTTCCTCTGCCTTTGCAAGACGTTGCTCGATAACCTCTGGGGCATCAGTTGCACGACCTACGAGACGACGTCGGAGCTCCTCTACTGAAGGCGGCTGTACGAATACGCTAAGTGCCTCGTTACCAAAGATTTTCTTTAGGTTGCAACCGCCCTTTACGTCAACGTCGAAAACCACGTTCTCGCCATTGTTTATCTGGTTCTCAACCTGTGATTTCAGCGTGCCGTAGAAATGGTCGGTATATACCTCTTCATACTCCACGAAAGCACCCTCTGCAATCTTTGCCTTGAACTCCTCTGGGGTAAGGAAGAAATACTCCACACCGTTCTTCTCTGTTCCGCGAGGAGCACGTGTGGTGCAAGATATGCTGAAATGCATGTTGAGTTCCGGATGCTCCTGCATAAGGAAATTCACGATAGTTGATTTTCCTGAACCTGAAGGAGCGCTGAATATAAGTAATTTGCCTTTTGACATAAGTTTTTAACATTTACTATTTAGCTATTTACTATTTACGATTTATTTACTATTTTATTAAATTTATTCGCAAAGCTCATCGAGCTACGCAAGTTCCTGTTTACCATGCTGCTATTGGTTGATGGAAAATAGTACATAAACCAAATAGTAAATCAATAGTAAATAGTAAATTCGTAAATAGTAAATTACCGTTTACATCGCATTAAGCACCTGCTCCTTGATCTGCTCAAGCTCGTCCTTCATCTTAACGACGATGTTCTGCATCTCAGCCTGATTGCTCTTAGAACCGGTTGTATTGATCTCACGTCCCATTTCCTGGGCAATGAAACCGAGCTTCTTGCCCTGACCGCCCTCTGGCTCTGCCATAGTCTCGCGGAAGTAGTTGAGGTGGTTGGTGAGGCGCTGTTTCTCTTCAGAGATATCAAGTTTCTCGATGTAATAGATAAGTTCCTGCTCAAGACGGTTCTTGTCGTAGTCGATTTCAGGAATCTGCTTAAGACCGTCGATGATACGCTGACGAATCTTCTCCACACGAGAGTTCTCGTATGGCTCGATGCTCTTCATAAGAGCCTCGATATTGTCAATCTTCTCGCTGAATTTCTTTGCGAGAGCCTCACCTTCCTGACGACGGAAATCAACGAGAGCATCAAGTGCAGAGTCGATAGCTTGACGAGCAACAGCCCATTCCTCCTCGGAAAGAATTTCTGTCTGATCCTGCTTTACGAGGATATCTGGCATCCGCAAGATGATAGGCATCATCTCGGTCATTGAAGGGGCAGCCTCGTTATTGCTGCTGGCAAGTGCTGAAAGTTGCTGGTAGTAGTTCTTCGCAAGTTCAATATTGATACATGCAGCATCAGTCATCTCGTCCCTTTCAATCCAGATAGAGAAATCCACTTTTCCGCGGATCACTTTCTGTTGAATCATCTGTCGCATCTCCA
>CAMKEM010000038.1 GCA_946411565.1 uncultured Prevotellaceae bacterium
GTGACAGGAAAATCGCAAAAAAACTTTTTTAGTAAATTCGTCGAATTCACGTTAACATATGTAATAAATGCCCTACACTTCCTCTCCTGCAAATTTCACTTTGAAACCAAGGACTGTTGCAAAAATCATCTGTATGTCCTTAATAAAGGAATAGTGACGATAGTAATAGCAATTTAGTCGCACCTTATCAGGATAAATGACCGTATCATTATATTCTACTGCAATTTCCTGTGCAGGACGAGTATCGCCATTCTTCTGCATCTTAGCAACGTATTCAGAAATCATCTCGTCCTCAAGTCGATATTTGAGAGTTGCAGGTCCTGTAATTCCAGGACGAAGTTTGAGAACATCACGATCATCCCCTTCGAGTTTATCTGCATATCCAGGAACGTCTGGACGAGGTCCTACAAATGACATATTGCCAATAAGCACATCCCATAGTCCAGGAAGCTCATCAAGCTTATAATGACGAAGAGTGGCACCAAATGGTGTGATACGAGAATCACCAGCCACAGATACAGAACTTCCAGAATGCTTTACAGTCATAGAACGGAACTTATGACAAGAGAATAACTTGCCTCCCTTGCCAACTCTTTTCTGAACGAAGAATGCTGGTCCTCCAGGCATCTTTACCTTTACCATTATTGCAACAATAACCAGTACAGGCCATAAAAAAAGCAGACCGATGAGCGCCATCAGTCTGTCAAATATCCATTTTAATATCATGAGTGTATTTTAATCTTTCTTCGGAAGAAATTCTATATAATAATATCCATTCTCTAGTGTCTGATGGATCTTTATCTCATTTGATGCCTTTGCAGAAGCTAACGAAGCATAGTTTTCAGGCGAAATTGAACCAAACATTCGCATTCCCAAGGTCTGTGAAACCTTAGTCATTACAATTCCCATTTGCTTTGCAATACCCTTACCTTGCCAGTTTTTATCAACAATCTTTCCACGGAAACACTTACCATTGACAAAACAACGTAAGAAGAAATAACCAACGATGATCTGCTCATGGCACACAATAATTGTTTGGAAAGCCTTGTTATTAACGACTTTTTTTATTGCCTTTGCATCAAAATTATGTGGTTTGAAAAATTCGTAGGCCTCTTCTGGTTGGTTGGCAAAGAATTTAACCAATGCATCAACGTCAGATGGTTCTGCCAATCGGAACTTATATTCAGAAGAACATTCAGAAAGTACAGCAGGAAGTGTCTTCAATTGCTTCTTATGGGTGATGCAGAACAACGTGGCATTTACCCATTCAATAAAGTCCCAAATAAATCCGAAACGTTCCTTAATTATATGAGCTAATTTATATAACATATACCAACAAAAAAGAAGAATAAATTATTCCGTATGAAACACGAATCCTACGATATAATAATATAGCTGTCTGAAAATGCTCATCTGATAGATATCCCTATATTTCCATCTATATTTCCACATATTGGAAATAATGTGAAATCTATTGTGCCAACTTCCCTTTCCACTACCAAAGACAAAGTCATCATCATAAAATATAGAATTCAGTACTCTTTCTGTATATGGACTATTTGTCGTAACAACAGGTTCTGGAAGAATAACTCCAAATTGATGAGCTGCAATATCATTCATTACATCCAAGAACCTTCTTAGGTGGAACTTATCAGCAAAAGAATATAACTGTTTCCAATCAATTCTATCTTTTTCCTTGTTCAGGAACATAACCCAATCCACAACTTGCTTCAAAAGCAATCCTTCAGAAATAAAATGTGCAAAAGCATGATATGTAAGGAATTTTGCACAGAACATTACAGGAGGCAATAATATCCCGCTATCTGGAAATGTTTCACATTTCTCTTCATTTAGCGTTTCCTTTATTGATACATCAAGTAATTTACTTCTCTTTCCTTCTCGAGTATGAACAAAGCGGCTATGATTCTCAAACATCTCACCCATATAGTGTATTTGGGTATGTTTATACCAATGATCATCCACCTTTGCACCATATTCCTTCGCCAACTGATTGCCTTTTTCGTAGGAATCAAACATATAAATGTCGATGTCTCCCGTTGATCTATACAATGGCTTAGGATAGTACAAGGCATTTGCCTGTCCTTTAATAAGCATCACAGTACAACCATCATGAATCAAGCGACCACAAAAAGCCTTCATGTTTTCCAACTGCTGCTTATTTCGCCTTTCCAAGAAGGAAATATGCCACATCCAGTCCATTAGACAATCCGTATCTAATGGCTGCGTTTTCCCCTCAAAGATTTTCTGATATCCATCAAAAGCCATGGCACTAACGCCATGTTTTTTGGCCAATGCCATGATTTTCCGCCATCGTTGGATATCAAGACTTTCAATTATCTGAAATTCAGACGATGTGATTTCTGATAATTGAAGTCCTGCTCTCAATAGAATGAAAAGCTCTTGCATCATCCTATAACTACCTCCAACTCCTGTGCTGATAATTTCTTCAAATCGAAGTCCTCACCAGCCTTACGAACACGTGCACACATAGCCTTATATTCTTCTGGATTTTGTTCAGCCAAATACCTTATTGCTTCCGCATACTTTTCTGGAGTATCAAGATCTTTGTCTATACCAAGGTTTCGACGACTGATTTCTGAATACTTCAAAGGAATGTTACAGCAAATAGGCTTTCCCGCAGCAAAATATTGGAACATCTTACCAGAACTTACACCATGAGGTCCGAAATTCTTCTGGTAGTTCATTACATTTACCGTAGCTTGAGATACAACCCAAGGGACTTCACAAAGCGGTATTCTCTTTTCCTTAAATACCACATTTGTTATCTGATTATCCAAACAATACCTCTGTAAAACCTCCCTATCTGGTCCATCACCATAGATGAAGAATCTAAACTTAGGATTTTCTTTCAAAATGGCGGCAGCATCAATAAGTTGCTTAACATTGTTAGCAAACCTAATTGCACCCATATAGATGATTTTATACAAACTATCATCCTGAATATCAGAATCTGGCCTTGGATATTTCTTTATGTTCTTGTCAAATTCCTCTAATTGGACACCATTGTTTATATAATGGACTTTTTCTGGTTTTATCTTTCCATTTTCATCCGTAGTCCATCCCTTTCTATGAAGATAATCCAAACCACCTTCAAAAGTATAAACAATCTCATCTGCCTTTTCCAAAAGATGTTTCTCCATTGCATGTGCGATCTTCATGACAGGATTCTTCGCAGACAACAATCCAAATGTCACAAAATCTTCTGGCCACATATCCCATGCTTCCGCAATATATCTTGCTTTCAGTTTCTTTGCCATCCAGAAAATAGGATAGTCAAATGGTATATGTAAATTATGCAGAATAATATCAGGACATTCAAACTGAGTACATTTACGATATAGCCTCCATGAGAAAGCCCATATACTCATCATACGCTTCAGACCATTTCCCACATATTTAGGATTACGAACATGCACAAAATGAATCCCTTCATAATATGCCTCAACAAAATCGTCATCGGTATCTATATCTTCAACAGTGGTCATATTAAAGATAGTCACGTTATACCCATTCTCCATAAAATGTTTTGCAAACTCCAGATATCTTGGATTGCCACACTTTGTCGGACTACCAGTATAACAATTAACTATCCATATTTTATTTGCCATAAAGTCGATTTTGAGTATATAGAACAGGTTGATGGTATCGAACCATAAACATTTGTTTCACCTGTGCAACCTGTTATCCTTATAGTTCTTACTTGAATTTATTAATCAATTCTACAACCTGTGCAACCTCCTCCAATGTGATAGCAGGACCAATAGGAAGAGATAGTTCCTCATCAGCCAAACGTTCCGTTATAGGCAATGAAAGCTGTGGTGTATTCCAAGCTTCCTTCGCATAGCATTCCTGCTTATGTGGAGCAATTGGATAGTGGCATACTGTACCTACACCATTCTCGTCAAGATAGTCATGCAGACGATCACGATTTTCCTTTCCCTTTACTATGATTGGGAACAGATGATATACATTCTGATCATCAGGAAGAAGGTCAGGTAGAGTGATAAGTGGATTATTGATATGCTCATAGTAATAATGAGCGACCTCCTTACGATGAGCATTATCTTGCGTGAGATACTTGAGCTTCACATCAAGAACCGCAGCCTGAATCTCATCAAGACGAGAATTACGACCTGCATACTTGAATACATATTTCCTCTGTGAGCCATAGTTTGCGAGTGCACGAACAGCAGCTGCAAGTTCTGGATCATTAGTTGTTACAGCTCCACCATCACCAAGAGCACCAAGGTTCTTTCCTGGATAGAAAGAGTGACCAGCAGCATCACCAATGTTACCTGTTACACGTCCATCTGTGAACTTACATCCATGACTCTGAGCACAATCCTCAATAAGCTTGAGGTTATACTTCTTACAAAGAGCACCTATCTTCTCTGTGTAGGCAATACGACCATAAAGGTGCACAATTGCAATAGCCTTGGTCTTTGGAGTAATTGCAGCCTCTATAAGGTCATCATCAATTTCCAAAGTATTTGGCTTTGGTTCGATAGAAACAGGTACAAGTCCATTCTCCGTGATAGAGAGTGTTGTAGCGATATATGTGTTAGCAGGAACGATAACCTCATCACCAGGCTTCATTACCCCCATCTCGATATATGCACGGAAGATCCAAATAAGAGCATCCAAACCATTAGCACAACCGATAGTATGCTTACAACCAATAAACTCAGAGTAATGTTTCTCGAATTGTTCGTTCTCCTTACCCTGGAGATACCAACCTCCGTTTACAACTCTGTTGACAGCTTCGTTAATTTCAGCTCCATGAAGAGCTGTAACGTCTTTTAATGAAAGAAAAGGTATCATTTTATATGAAATTTAATTAATATTCTATCTCTGATATATCATGAAGATTACCTTGTTTATCCCTAAGTTCCAAGTTCAGTGTGATATTATCCTTTGTTATGTAACCCTTCATTTGTGCAGGATTACCAATCCAAAGAGTGTTCTTAGGGATGTTCTTTGTTACTACAGAACCTGCACCTATCATTGCATGACTACCAATTGTTAGCCCAGGAAGTATAGTTGACCCTGCACCAATTGATGCGCCTTTACATATTTTTGTAGGAAGCTGCACCCAATCCTTATTTTTTGCACGAGGATACATATCATTGGTGAAGGTACAGTTAGCACCAATCATCACATTATCTTCCAATTCTATGCCATCCCAAAGTTGAACACCACTTTTTATTGTGCAGTTATTACCAAGAACAACTTCATTCTCAATTAAACAATGAGAACACACATTACAATTCTCACCAATTTTTGCATTAGGGAAAATAACACAGAACTGCCAGATATTGGTTGACTCCGGTATATTTTTACACATGCAATCTGCTAATGGATGTATCATAACGTTTTTCTGTATTTTAAGAATTCATCATAATCGCGAATATAATCCTCAACCTGATATACATCAGATGCCAATACCATACATACGGCCCCAGAAGAGAAATCACCAAGGTCACGCCACATTCCTGGCTTTACGTAGAGTCCCTGATAAGGACGATTAAGGAAGAACGTCCGCTTACACTTGCCATCATCAAGAGTTACCGTAAACGAACCTGATGCAGCAATGATAAGCTGACTTAGATCACGATGAGCATGAGAACCTCTCTCTTCACCTCCTGGAACATCATAGAGGTAGTACACGCGCTTTACATCAAAAGGCAATGTCTCTCCATTTTCTACGACCGTAAGATTTCCCTTACGCTCAGAATGATGCCTATCAAGCTCTATGATAGAGCAGTCAAATACATTAAATTTCTCCATTGTTCTTCAATTTGACATATTCATCATAATCCTCAATATAATCACTACGATCATATTTTGTATCAGCAAACTCTAATGCAAGTGAATTTGTGGAGAAATTCTCCATCTGTCGCCATAACCCTTTAGGAATATACAATCCATAATATGAACGATTTAGCGTAAATGTTTTACTACGCTTTCCATCATCCACAGTAACATCAAAACCTCCAGAGATGGCAATAATGAACTCTGATGTTAATTTATAAGCGTGTCCACCTCTATTTTCACCACCAGGAACGTCATATATCCAATATGTTCGCTGAATAGCAAAAGGGACATGATTGTTTTGCTCTGCAAAAGAAAGATTGCCGCGAGGATCATTAAAACGCGGAAGCTCAACCAACCTTACATCATCTATAGTCATAACTTAATGAATTTATTACTTCTACATATTTCTTTGCTTGCTGTTCCCAACAGTATTCTTTAATAACCGCCTGACGTCCACGCTGCCCCATCTCATAAGCTTCCTGCTTATTAGATATCAAATATTCTATTGCATTCTTAATGCTATTGACATCATTGGGATCAACACATATTCCACAATGATATTTTTCATTTATTTTTCTATATAGTGGAACATCGGCAAATAATACAGGCAAAGCAGCCTCCATACTTTCAAAGACTTTAATTACGCCCAATGAGCCATCTTCCCCAAAGAAATCGCGAAAAACATTACAAATTGTTGCCCTACTAAACAACTCTGGTAGTTGTGATAGTTTAAAACCATCAATAAATTCTACTCTGTTCCAGGCTGGATACGTCTTTATCTTTTCAACTGAAGCCTCCATTTTTCCTGCAAGCAAATACTTAACCGTAGGTAAGTTTTCCAAGGCAGTCAATACGTTTTCCTGACGACTATGTCCATATATCGTTCCCTCATAAAAAAGAACATCACCTCTATCAACATACTCCTGATAAGACAAAAAATAGTCCTTTCTTACTCTTGGGAAATTTGTCAACAAATACGATTGACGAACCTTGTATTTGTCTCTTATTACATCCAATATCCAATCTGTTACAGTAAAGACCGCATCATATTTCTGCAACTGCTTTTTTAGTTTCCCTTCATACCAATTACCTACCATTCCCCTAAACATAGCAGGAATATAAGTTTTACGCTTTATCATTGAAGGGTAAAACTCTCGCATATTAAAGACCGTCTTTTTACCATGTTTCTTTAAATCGGATACGATATCGATTATTTCAGGATCGGAAATCTGATAGACATCAGCATCCATCTTCAATGAATAATCGAGTAATATTTTCTTCGTATGTAAAAAACGGTCAAATCTGCTTTGGGGAACAAAATGCGTAGAAATGATATTTATTCCTTCACATACTTCATCAGGAAGGTTATCACAGACTATATATGTAACTTTGAATCCGGCTTCAACAAGGCTCTTACCTTGTCTTTCAAACATCAAGACATCATAACGACTATATAGTCCCGTAAGGAAGCAATAATGTATCATAGGATTTCTTTGAGTTTTAACAGAAAATCTTTGGTATCAATTCTACAGTCTGCGTGTACAGATTCAGACAAAGAAGCCTGAGGTTCATAATAATACAACTGACACTTTCTTATATATGCTATTATGCTGAACACAGGGAGTTGTATATGATTGGCAATAGGATTGATTATTACAACTTTGGCTCCTTTATTACAGAAAAGCAGATTGGCAAAAGCAGCGCCTGTGCCTCCAATTATAAATTCCGCTCCACTAAATAATGCCATCTGTTCAGCAAAAGAATGTTCTTCTGGATAAACCACCTGGAAACCATATGGTACTAATGCTTTTGCAATATCATCATCATTGAATTTCCTATGCACCGCATTTTTACGACTTATATAGAATCTCTTTGGAAACAGAGCCGTTGATTTATCCCTCAAGCAAACATCCGACATTTTATTCACATAGTAAGGGTCATAAATAAAATGCCTATAACTTGTATCATCCCAATTGGCAACATGAGGACTCAACTTATTGATGTGCTCAAGATAGTACAAGTTTTTAATATCATATTGCTTATTAGACTTCAAATAGATTACATTTCTTTTAGATGTATTCAAGCAAACAAGAATTGATTGGAACGATGAAATCTGTTTTACCTTTTCATCTATCAAGATTGGTACAGCCAATGGAATGTTTACCTCTTCGAACAACAATAATCTTATAAGATTCTCATATATCTGATGGTAATAGTTATAAGAGAATTTTCCATTGATCATAATACCATCATCAATTTTTTCAGGAGATTGCTTAAAATTTGTCCTAAGAATACATAGATTATTTTTATCACGATATAGCATACCATCAACATAGAACAAATCTTTGTCATGGTTATAGCATTCATTATTGATTACAATTTTCTTCTGTAAATCCACAACAATATCAGAATTACCAAAAATTGTAACATCGCTTAATTTGTGCATTCTTATATCTGGTAATGGCATCGGAATCGTTTTCTGCTCCTCTATATTATCTAAAAACACACAATTTCCAGAGAGACCTATTCTTTTACTCTTAATCGGTATAACCTCTACACAATTATAATTCGTATGATAAGCATCAAAATCAAGTATAGGCATTACACTCATCCCAAACTTCTTCAACAAACTATAATAAACCTTTCGAAGAAATGAGAATACCAAGTTTCCCTTATTCTTCGAATATAGATAATATACACTTGCTATTAAGAAATTTGCGACCTGCGTCTTAACTATTATCTGAATCTTATTCATTTATACTATTTATATGTGCAGTTTGCCTCTTATAACCCTTACACGATGTTTCCATATGGAAAGCTCCGCTCTTATAAAAAGACGATGCTTACGAATTTTCTCACTTATCGTTAAGTTATCTAATTTAGACAAAAGCAATGTGTTTTGGAATATATCCTGTGGAAGATTCACTAGTAGTTTTTCTATTTCTTTCAAATCACTTTTAGTATATTGCAACTTTATTGACCGAATGTCTGCATGATGCATTCTCAATATAATATCTTTTGCTTCTGGACAAATTTTCATCTCAAGATCATAAAGCTGCATATTACGGAAATTGCCATATACTTTGCCATGCCCAGTCCACAAACCATTACCTGTTATATTATAGACTCCCCAAACATTAGGACAATATAATATTTTTCCACATTGAAGGAGAAGAAACGTTATAAAATTATCATTCAGGAAATTACGATATAAAGAATCAAGCAAAAGTGATTTACATTCTTTCCTAAACAAATTAGTATTAGTATGGAAATAATATTGTGACCAATATTGTTCAAGAGAGAACGTACGAAGCTTCATAGAAGAGTCCGCCATAAGGTAACGACGATTCTCAGGAATCACATAAGCCTCAATATTTGAGGCACAACATGAACAATCCTTATATAGTGGATTCTCAAGTAATGCCACTTGCGTTGTGAACTTGTCTGTTCCAACCATTATATCATCACCATCAAGGAAATTAAGATAATCACCTGTAGCTTTTTCCAAAAGAAAAGCTCTATTTTTAGCAGCACGACTTCCTAATTTCCCTTCATCACCTTCTCTTGAATGGCAGAATAATTTTATGTTATTCGGGTATTTCTCTATCCATCTATTTATATGTTCAACAGTACCATCTGTTGAACCATCATCGCCTATTAGGATTTCCCAATCACAAGGCATCTCCTGGCGAACCACACTTTCAATGGCTGCATCAATATAATCTTGAAGATTATATGATGTAATCATTACACTTATTTTCATTTATTATCTTGAAAATCTATTGACCTGTTAGCAAAAAAACTTTTTCGAATACTACTTATACAGAAACCTAACATTAGGAAAAATAAGGTATCAAATAAATACAGACCAGAGAACATTAACTTCACGATACTAGAACAAAATAGGATTAACAGAAAACCTTTTTCTGTTTTATTCGATTCTATGAAAGCTTTTACAATTAGAACAAAGAGTATAAAAAGTAATGCCGAACCGAAAATAACCCCAAAACTAAAAAGGAAATCGATATCAATACGATGCGCATAAGCGTTTACAAATCGATACGTCCCAAATAAACCATAGCCATGCCATGGAGCATATTGCATTTCATTTTCCAATGTACGCTGGATTAAACCACGTCCACTATCATCCAAAACTTCATCAAGTAACATTTGAGTAAAAATACGATCACTCATACCAAGACTTGGAAGTAATTCAGAGAAAAAGAGTAATATAGGTTCTAAAAAATAGATAATTAAACAATAAACAACAAAGACACAAACAATGATGGTTTTCTTGTATTTTGCATCATTTAGAAAAAGACTGAACAAAACAATAAAAGTCAAAAAGCATATCAATGGTCCTCTAGTACCAAATGACAAGAGCATAAACACGCCTAACAAAAAAACGCACAAAGTATCTATACGAAATTTACGTAACAAATGCCATGTAATATAGAGAAGCTGTGGTAATAATGCGTATGACGCTCCCATGTGATATTCTTCTTCCTCAAAACCACCCTTTACATTTTGAACATAAATCAAAAATGTATAAGCGGAATAACAGATGGAGAAGAAGGACACAGCATATAAAAACTTATCAAATTTGTTTATATCCCATACTAGTCCCACATAGAAAGCAGGAATTGACAAGACTAACACATCCACAAAATATTTATTTAATTGTGTTGCATTTTGCGGATATATGGCATAAGAAAACAAATATACACAAAAGCAAAAAAGATAAAATATTCCATCCACAAATTTTATCTTATCCTTGAGGTATTGCCATGAAGCAAGAGCAGCAAAAGCAGTTGCAACATGTTGCATCTCAGAGCCAATTACTGAGAATACAGGAATTCGTAAAAAAACAGCATTTAGCAGACGTCCAATAGCAGGAACCCATACTAACATTATGAGCACATATAGCCAACGGTCTGGAGCTTTATATGGAAATATCTTTTCTATTTGAAAGCTCATATTTTTTTGTTTAATATGCTACTTTAGCTTCTCTACCAACGAGAATATAGTGTCCCGACATATTTTTGCGTTATCAGAAAATTCCTTATTTATCTATTCTCTTAGATTTCGATGAATTATCCTGATCAATCATTAATTATCTAATTACGTCAATATCCTGCATGGGATGATAATCACCTGCTTTCATACTACAAACAACTCCCATTTCACTTGTAGCTTCAAGAGAATGATATCTACCTTTCTCTACAACCACACCAGAAGTGTCGCTTCCAGCAATCATCATCACACATTCAGTCTCATTTCCTTTATCATCATAGAAGCGTTCTATGGCAGATCCCTTGATACACAAAACAACCTCACTCGTATTCTGATGGCGATGAATTGGCGTCTTTGTACCAGGAAGCAAGACATTTAGCATACGTTGACAACCTTCATCCTCAGAATCTCGCAAATCATAATTCATACGAAGACGAGGAGATTGAGAAGCTTGGGCTGCTATCTCATCAAACAGTTTTTTGTCAAGAAGCATCTTACTTGCAAAATGTAAATTGTCTTTCGAACTATAAAATAAATCACATGAAACACAAATAAGCGTATGTATACATCAACCTATATGCATTTTCTTTCTTACAAATCACTCACAATTCACAAAATTGCAGGATTTATTGCCCCCAAATAGAACCCTATTTGTAAGAATATCCTCCATTCACCTCTATCAAACTACCATTAACAAATGGATTGTCTATACAGAAACGGAAGGCATCTACAATCTCATCAATTGTTGCAAAACGATGAATAGCAGTCTTCCTGTAAATGTTCTGCTTTATCTCTTCTGGCTTCTCTTTCTGCCAAGGAGTCTCTACGAAACCAGGAACTACAGTATTGACTGTTGTCCCTGTCCCTTCAAATTCCTTGACAAGATTCTTACATAATGCGTGTAGTGCAGATTTTGCCACACTATACGCAAGAATAGTACCATGTGGATTTACCCCCATTTGAGAACCAGTAAAAAGTATGCGACTTCCAGCAGGTATGATTGGGAAGAACTCACGACACATAATATAGTGTGAATTTACAGCAACTTCCATCATCATATCCCAGTCCTTGTCTGTATATTCCGTAAATGACTTACGGATGCTCATTCCTGCATTGCAATGGAGACAGTCCAAGTGATCCGTCTTGCTCTTCACATAGTTGATAAAACTATATACCTCCTCACGATTTGTCTGGTCGGTTTTGATAGCCTCAAAGTTTTCGAGTTTCTCGGATAAAATGGTTTTAGAATATGTTGCGAACACATAGTAGCCCTTATTTAGCAACATCTTCGCAACACCTAAGCCAATTCCCGATGTACCACCTGTAACAACTGCGTATTTCACAATATCGTTACATTTTCCTTTTTGTTATACTTCTCGATAATCTCAGCAATCGCTATACTCTCACGAGTCTGAAGCTTATAGCAGTTTCTGCGATTATTGGCTATCATGGATATAAACTCCTGTATCTCATAGCGCAAACCATCACCATCATAGCTATAGAAAAACTTCTTGTTCTTTGTTTGGTCTTCATATCGAACCTCAAAGAAATCAGTTAGCCACCATGGAGCAGGAACATAGATATATCCTTTTGTACCAGAAATGATTAGGTTGCCTTCTGTCTTAACTCCTATACCCAATGTTACAGAAGCTGTAGCATGAGGATAACAGATATTTATCTTAGTATAGACATCCACATCGTTTTCTATCTTTGAGTAGAAATCAACCTTTGTGTAGTCCTTACCAAGAATCTTTATTATAGACATCAACGTAAGCGGAGAATGCTCATTCATCGCTCCACCAGCCTGTGATGCATCCAATTCACGGGTTGGTGCCTGTACCATCTTTGATAACGAGGCCTTGACATCAACCACATCACCAACCACTCCACTTTTTACCAAAGTGGTGATATGGCAGAAAGCAGGACAATAAGCTGTCTTGCTTGCTTCTAACAGAACAAGATTATGGGCTTCTGCATAATCATAGAGTTCCTTTGCCTGAGTCCCAGAAAGAGTGAAGGGAATCTCACATAGAACGTGCTTCCCAGCCTCAAGTGCTTCTTTTGTATATTGATAGTGAGTAAGATGTGGAGAAGCAACGTAAACAACATCAACTCCTGCAAGGAACTGCTGATAACTATCACTAAACGCCTTTAAATTATGTTTATTGGCAAAAACATCAGCATTTTCTTTGTTAGGATCATAAACAGATGTGAGCTCTACTCCACTAACAACCTTTGCCTCTGGAATGAATCTATTTGCAATACGTCCAGATCCTACGACACCGACTCTGAATATCCCCTGACTATCCTCACGAAGCTTTGTAGAAGAAACTCCCTGAGTGCGTGGAAGATATACCACCTTGCAATATTCATTGAGATAATCGAAACAACCTTCCCAGTCAGAACCTACAACAAAAATATCAACATCGTATTTCTGGATATCGTCTATCTTCTGACCAAGATAGTCCTCTATTATGATTTCATCCGCATAGCCTGTAGCCCTGACTGCCTCAACTCGCTCAAGAATATTATTACGCACATTAAGTTTACCTCTGCCACGGTCAAAATTGTCACTTGTGACACCAACAATAAGGTAGTCACCAAGTTCCTTTGCCCTACGAAGAATGTTTATATGCCCTTGATGAAGAAGGTCGAATGTACCGTATGTTATAACCTTTGTCACTTCTTAAGCTATGGATGGAATATTCACAATATTATTTCCTTACTCCGTACTTCTCGCAAGCCTCCTTGTAAGTGTCAAGTGAACCGATGTCGAAGCGGAGGTTCTCACCAGTTCCAGCCATTGGCCATGCGTGCATAGGAACATTATCCACCATATAATGAGCGAGATTGCCGGGAGCATCAAAGCCACAACCATTCTCGATGGCGTGCATTATCATATCTATATTTTCCTTCTTATAAATATAGAATGGCGGTACAGCCCATGTGCTCTTTGGCTCCTGTGGTTTTTCTTCCATATTGAGAACCTTATTGTTCTCATCAAGAACAACCACACCTGTACGCTGAAGTTTCTCCCTTACAGGCTGCTCGTGACACATAATGCATGGTGTTCCCTTTTCCTTTGCAAAGTCAACGAAGCCTTTGAATGAGAAGAAGAGAAGGTTATCAGCCGCTACTACAAGCATGTCATCATTAACGCCTGCCTTCTCTATTGCATACTGAAGATCACGAACAGCTCCAAGACGAGTCTCGTTTGTGCTCGTACCATCATCAATAACGGTTATCTTCTTTGTATATTTCTGTTCCTTAGCCCAATCCTCGAAAATTGAAGCAAAGCGATGGTTAGTAACGATGATATGCTCATCAATCTCTGGGATTGTATCAATATCATCAAGCATTCGACCAAGTATGGTCGAATCACCAATCTTCAGAAGTGGCTTTGGAAAGTTCTTGGTAAGCTCACCAAGACGTGTAGCGTAACCAGCTGCAATTACAATATTCTTCATATCTGCCTTATTCTGCTGTTCCGTAATATTTAGCGTACCACTTGGCGAAAGCACGAAGTCCATCGCGAAGGGATGTAGAAGGCTTGAAACCAAAGTCCTGCTCAAGAGCTGAGGTATCTGCGTATGTTACAGGCACATCGCCTGGCTGCATAGCAACAAGTTCCTTATGCGCCTCAAAGTCATAATCTGCTGGGAGTACCTTAGCTGCAATAAGCTCTTCCTGAAGGATTGTAACGAAATCAAGAAGGTTCTCAGGAGAGTTGTTACCGATGTTATATACCTTGTAAGGTGGGATTGGAAGTCCGTCCTCTCCATTCTGCTTCTCAGGAGCATGTTGCATAATGCGAACAACTCCCTCCACGATATCATCTACATAAGTGAAATCACGCTTACAGTTGCCATAGTTGAAGATCTGAATCGTCTTACCCTCACGAAGTTTGTTGGTAAAGCCAAAGTAAGCCATATCTGGACGACCAGCAGGACCATATACCGTGAAGAAACGCAAGCCTGTTGATGGAATGTTATAGAGCTTTGAATAAGAATGAGCCATAAGCTCATTACTCTTCTTTGTCGCAGCATAGAGAGAAACAGGATTATCCACCTTATCATCTGTTGAGTATGGCACCTTCTTATTTGAGCCATATACAGACGAAGAAGATGCATATACTAAGTGCTCTACCTCATTATGGCGACAAGCCTCAAGTATATTATAGAAGCCTATCAGATTTGCCTCAATGTATGAGCCCGGATTAGTGATTGAATAGCGAACACCAGCCTGAGCAGCAAGGTTTACAACAACCGCGAACTTCTCTTCTGCAAAGAGAGCATCAATAGCATTCTTGTCTGCGAGATTAGCCTTTACAAATCTCCAGTCACGATTGAGAGCCTCAATCTCAGCAAGACGCTCATACTTGATGTTCACGTCATAGTAGTCGGAGATAGAATCAAGTCCAACTACACGAATATTCTGTACGTCCTTGAAAAGACGCTTTACGAGATTACTACCGATGAAGCCTGCGGCTCCAGTCACGAGGACAGTCTTGCCCTCAAGATTTACGTTATAGTTTAACATTAGGATTCCCTCATACTCTCCATTATTAGGAGAAAACCGCAAGGGTACGGTATAAAAAATTATTAATTTATTTGAACACGGAATTCTCGAAATAAACGAAATTCTTTGCTTGCGCATATGAACTACACGAAACAAATCACTTTACTTTACGCTCATATTCAAGTCCATCACAATGTCCAAAGTTATACAAAAGCCCGAGTTTATAACCAGTTGCTTTCAAATAATTATAAACCTGACTTCTGTGTGAGTCTTCAAGTTGAGATACGGCTTTTAGTTCCACGATGATCTTACCATAACATACAAAGTCTGCACGATAAGTTTGTTTCAACTCTTTTGAGCCATAATAAATTTTCAGTTCCTTCTCACGTTCATATGGAATGCATCTTTCTTGAAATTCAAGTTCAAGTGCCTCTTGATATACAGATTCCAGAAAGCCATGACCTAATTTCTTATAGACACACATAGCTGCACCATTAATTATATAGCTTTCTTCTGCATAAACCAATGCCATTACAACATTCCGTTTATTTTGTGAATTCCGTGTTCAGAAAAATCAGAGTTCTACACGAACCTCGCCCCATCATCAGGCTTCACCCAGAACACCTTGAAAGTATTCTCGTACTCAGGATACTGCGCGAGATATTCCTTAGTAAGCGTTGCCTCTATCTGTTCCTTATATGCAGGATCTACGAGGGCGATTACTGCGCCTTTGAAACCAGCTCCAGAGAAACGACCTCCATAGACACCTGGGAGCGGACGCATGATGTTATAGATAGAGATAAGCTCTGGTGAACCACACTCATAATTATGGATTGAAGATTCACAAGAATCAAAGGAAAGCTTACCAAACAACTGGAGATTACCAGTTTCCCAAGCGGTAACACCTTGACGCACACGACGATACTCTGAATAGAAATGCTCTGCCCTACGAGCAAAGCGTGATGGCATCATGTCACGAGTCTTATCAAATGTGTCCTTTGGAATATCACGAAGGAAAGTCTTGTCAAAGGTCTTGAGAGGCTGCTCCATATACGCAAGCATATTCCAAGCGGCTGTCTTGCACTCGAACACACGAAGGTTATAGTCAGAATTGACAAGCGAGCGTGTAAGTCCAGAGAAGAAAATACCAATCTCAAACTCTGGCATATCTGGATTACGCTTTATTATCCTCCATTCATTGCTATCACAATCAAGGAAGAGAAGTCCGTCCTTCTTTCCAAGAGCGATACAAGCCTGATCAAGCAAGCCGTTATTAAGACCGATATACTCACGCTCTGCCTCAGAAGCTATCTGTACCACCTCAAATGGCTGTAAAGTGATGCCGTTAGCCTTAGCAAATGCCATTACATACGCAATGAGAACGGCAGCAGAAGAGCTAAGACCACCAACCGGCAGCGAGCCCTGAAGCACACCATCTATGCCTTTGGAAAGCTCGAAACGCTTCTTCAAGGCATACTTTGCACCACGGGCATAGTCGCCCCAATGCTTCTCACGAACCTCCGTACGCTTTGCAAGGTCGAAATGCACCTCACCTTCAAAAGAAAGACTTGTAAGATTCACCTGCGCATCCTCACGCACATTAAACCAAAGGTCAACGCCCTTGTTAATGGCAAAGCCCGTGACAAGTCCATGCTGATGATCCACATGAGCACCAAGCGGACAGACACGATAAGGTGAGAATATATGATACTGATAGTTTTCCATTTTAGTTATTAGTAGAAGTATAAGTTTTAGTTATTAGTGGAAGCCTTACTTTACGATAGCTTCCTTTATCGACTCTACGATATAGCGAACATCGTCATCGCTTACGTATGGACCTGCAGGCAAGCAGAAACCAATCTTGAATATTGCCTCACTCACGCCATTTGTATAGGCTGGAGAGTTCTTATAAACTGGTTGCTTATGCATAGGCTTCCAAACTGGACGTGCCTCAATCTTCTTTGAGAGCATGAACACACGAAGAGCCTCCACGTTATCATTTGGCTGACAATCAGTTACAGCACTATCCACAGCCTTGATAACACCAGCAGCTCCACCAACGGCAGTCTTTATCACCTCCTTATAGGCATTCTCCTGTCCCTGAATCTTAATCTCTGGATCAAGGATTGCAGTACAGAGCCAATAGTTAGAATCAAACCTCTCGTCGGCTGGCTGACAATGGATATGAACGCCAGGAACATCCTTCAAGAGTTCCTCATAGAGCTTCTGCACATGCTTATGATGATTGATGTGATCATCAGCCACAGTCATCTGTCCACGACCGATACCTGCACAGATATTACTCATACGATAGTTGTAGCCAATAGCGGTATGCTGATAGTATGGATAAGCATCACGAGCTTGTGTAGCATACCACATGATATTATTCTTTGAAGCGGCATCAGCACAAATCAAAGCACCACCACCAGAGGTGGTAATCATCTTGTTTCCATTGAATGAGAGTACGCCGAACTTACCGAATGTACCGAGCACCTGACCGTTGTAGCGACTACCAAATCCCTCAGCAGCATCCTCCACAACAGGGATGTTATAGCGATTGGCAATCTCCATGATACGGTCAATCTTGTAAGGCATACCATAGAGAGCAACAGGAACAATAGCCTTTGGAGCCTTGCCCGTCTTCGCAATACGATCCTTGATAGATTCTTCGAGAAGGTCTGGATCCATATTCCATGTATCTGCCTCAGAATCAACAAATACAGGGGTAGCACCAAGATATGTAACAGGATGAGAAGACGCACAGAACGTGAACGACTGCACGATAACCTCGTCGCCAGGACCAACACCACAAGCAAGGAGGGCAAGATGTACTGCTGCTGTACCCGCAGAAAGGGCTACAACCTCCTTATTTTGCCCAACAAACGCTTTGAGATCATCCTCGAAAGCATTCACGTTAGGTCCGAGAGGCACTACCCAATTGGTGTCAAATGCCTCTTTTACATATTTCTGCTCAAGACCTGCCTCGCTCATGTGAGCAAGACAAAGGTAGATCGTTTTGCGGTCTTCTACTGCCATTGTATTTTTTGTTGCTAAAAAATTATGTTGGGGAATAAACGAGAAATCCACCAAAAGAATTGCCATTCCTCTGGAAAACAAAGAATTAAGAGTATCAAAATGAGAACTTGGGAATTTTCCCCTTAGTCATCCATTCCCTCCTAAATCGAGGACAAAAGTAGCATTTTTTTTTGAATTATGCAAGAATGTTTAGTGAAATTTACATAAAGACTTGTATAAAAAACGACAAAAGGGCAATTCGCATCAAATATTACTTTACAGCTTCGCCGTAAGTCCGCCCTAACAAGGAACCAAACTCGGTGTAAGTCCGTTTCCTGAACGGACATAGAAGGGAGCTTCACCGAGTTTGGTTAGGAAGAACAACGGAGCTACTACCTTTCCACTACTAAGGCTCATATCATGAAGGAAACTCGACAAAAAGCAAAGAAAATCAACACAAAACAAAGAAAAGTATCATCATTTGCGAGAAAAGGATAAGGCGGAACAACGAAAAATTTGTATCTTTGCACACAATATGCCATTTTTCACCCTGACTTAAAGTTAGAACAAGGCTAAAAACAATGAAGACTAAAACAAAATACAACATAAGCTAACTATGCAAAAAACAAAAAACATGAGCCTCGGAATGAGGAAGAAATTCTTGTGCGCGATAGCGATGGGGATAGTTTGTATTCCTGCTATGGCTATCAATTACGAGAAAACAGACAATGGAGTTACCGTACATATTACCAAAGGTTCTGCTACATCTCCTAAACTTGTAAGGTTACAGGTTATGGGCGATAAGATTATTCGCGTGTCTGCTACTGCCGATAATCAATTCGCTGACCGCCAGAGCCTTATCATCGTTGATCTACCTTCTTACACAAACTATACAGTAAAGGAAGAAGGCGATAAGGTAATCGTTAGCACAGGCAAGATTAACGGCTATGTCCTCTCCACAACAGGCGAGGTCTGGTTTACCGATTCAAAGGGTAAGGTAATAGCTCGCGACCAGAAAGGTGGTGGAAAGACTTTTTCCCAATACGAGGTAACTCAGATTCATGCAGATGGCAAGCCTGAGACCTACAAGGGTTGGACTATGCGTCAGGTTTTCGAGAACCTTGACAATAGTGAGGCTATCTATGGACTTGGTCAGCATCAGGCTGACGAGTGGAACTACAAGGGAAAGAACGAGGAACTTTTCCAGTACAATACCAAGGTTACAATTCCGTTCATCGTGAGCAGCAACAACTATGGTATTTTGCTCGATAACTATTCCCTCTCAAGATTCGGTAATCCAAAGGACTACAGTCAGTTGCACGAGGTCTTCACACTTCGCGACAAGGACGGAAAGGAAGGTGCTCTTACCGGCACTTACAAGGCTCCAGGTCAGGAAACTCTTGTAAGACGCGAGGATAGCATCTACTTCGAAAACCTGAAATCGGCAAAGAATCTTCCTGCATTCAAGCTTGATAACGCTACCGTTGTATATGAAGGAAGCATAACCCCAAAGAAGACTGGCGAGTATCGTTTCTCTCACTACTACTCTGGCTATCAGAAGATTTACATCAACGGCAAGCCTGTATATACAGAGGATGTTCTCAACACAGGCAAGAAGGATCAGGAGATATGGCGAACCGCTTGGAATCCTAACGCGAGAAAGTTTGCCGTTAATCTTCAGGCAGGAAAGACATACACCATTCGCTTGGAATGGAAGCCTGACGGTGGTGAGGCTTATTGCGGATTGAGAGCCCTTGAGCCTGTGAATAAGGCTGAGCAGCAGAAGGTTAGTTTCTGGAGCGAGATGGGACAGCAACTTGATTATTATTTCATTTCTGGAGATAACGCCGACGAGATCATAGGCGGTTACAGAACCTTGACAGGCAAGGCTCAGATCATGCCTAACTGGCTCTTCGGATTCTGGCAGAGTCGTGAGCGCTACAAGACTCAGGCTGAGATACTTGACGCTCTCGCAGGTTTCCGCAAGCGTCACCTTCCAATCGACAATATCGTGATGGATTGGAACTACTGGGTAGATGACCAATGGGGCGCTTTCGAGTTTGACGGCAAGCGTTTCCCTGATCCAAAGGGAATGATCGATACTATTCATGCCAACAAGGCTAAGATCATGATTTCATGCTGGCCAAAATATTATTTCAAGCCAAACAACTTCAAGGAACTCAACGAGAAAGGCTATATCTATCAGCAGAGTATCAAGGATAGTCTTAATGACTGGCTTGGCTATAAGTACGCTTTCTATGATGCCTACGACGAGGGTGCAAGAAAGATTTTCTGGCGTCAGCTCTACGAGAAGCTCGGCACTATCGGCATGGACGCCTGGTGGATGGATGCAAGTGAGCCAAACGTAAGGGACTGTACCGATATGGAGTATCGAAAACTGCTTTGCGGTCCTACCAAATACGGCTCATCCGACGAATATTTCAACGCCTACTCTATCGTTAATGCAGAGGCTATCTATGATGGTCAGAGAGCATACGAGACTGCTATTGAGAAGGAGGGCGACACCCACTCTACACAATGGCTTCAGGACAATACCAAGTGGGATCAGCGTGGCTTTGGCAACAAGTTCTCTCCAGAGAACAAGCGCGTGTTCCTGTTGACAAGAAACGGCTTTGCTTCTGAGCAGAGATACAGCACAGCCACTTGGAGCGGTGATATCGGCACTCGTTGGGAGGATATGAAGGCTCAGATTACAGCAGGTCTTAACTTCTCAATCTCAGGTGTGCCTTACTGGAGTCAGGACATCGGTGGTTTCTCCGTTGAGAAGAGGTATCAGGAGGCTCAGAACGAATTTGATAAGACTGGCGTGGAGAATGCCGACCTCAAGGACTGGCGCGAGCTTAACGTAAGATGGCATCAAATGGGTATGTTCGCTCCTATGTATCGTGTTCACGGACAGTTCCCATTCCGCGAGCCTTGGAACATCGCTCCAGAAGGCACAGAGACCTACAAGGCTATCACAGCTTGTATGGATATGAGATACCGTCTCATGCCTTACATCTACTCTCTTGCAGCTGACGTTCATTTCAAGGACTATACGATGATGCGCCCTATGGTGATGGATTTCG
Source organism: uncultured Prevotellaceae bacterium (assembly GCA_946411565.1). Taxonomy (GTDB): domain Bacteria; phylum Bacteroidota; class Bacteroidia; order Bacteroidales; family Bacteroidaceae; genus Prevotella. The sequence continues at coordinate 21,492 of CAMKEM010000038.1, forward strand.
GCAAGGATAAGAACGTGCTCAACATCGCCTATCAGTTCATGTTTGGTCCTGCGATTATGGTTAATCCTGTCTATAAATATGGAGAACGTTCTCGCAAGGTATATTTCCCAAAGAACAACATCTGGTATGATTTCTTCACAGGAAAGGTGCTCAGCAATGGTGGCGAGACAAAGGTTCTCGATGCCCCATACAGCCACATCCCACTTTGCGTAAGGGCTGGTAGCATCATCCCTATTGGCGAGGCAAAGGAATATGTTGCCCAGAAGAAGGACGAGACAATCCGCCTGTTCGTATATCAGGGCAAGAACGGCGAGTTCACCCTCTACGAGGACGAGGGCGAGAACTACGGCTATGAGGCTGGTCGCTACTCTAACATCAAGTTCACCTATAACGAGGCAAAAAAGACCCTCACCATAGGCGACAGAGTTGGCGAGTTCCCTGGAATGCTCAAGGAAAGAACTTTCATTATCGTTCCTGTAAGCAAGACCAAGGCACAGGGCTACGACCCTGAGGCTCAAGGTATCACGGTGAAATATAACAGCCAGAAGATAGAACAGAAACTTTAATCTCAACCGAGTTCGGTTGAGAAAAACCAATAAAGAAAAAAAAGAATGAAGAAGATATTAATTATAGCAGCGATGGCGATAGGAACGATAGGCGCAAGTGCGCAATCGCTCCTCCCCTATCAGGACGAGAGCCTTTCGCTTGACGTGAGAGTAAAGGATGCACTCTCACGCATGACACTAAAGGAGAAGTGCCGACTATCATACGCACAGAGTAAGTTCACAAGTCCGGGTTGCGAGCGATTGGGCATACCAGAGCTTTACATGAGCGATGGCCCTCATGGCGTTCGTATGGAGATAAACTGGAACGACTGGGCACACGCAGGATGGACAAACGACTACTGCACAGCCTTCCCTGCCCTTACCTGCTTAGCTGCCACTTGGAACACCGATATGGCGGCTAAATACGGCAAGAACGTGGGCGAAGAGGCACGATACAGAGAAAAGGATGTTCTCCTCGGTCCTGGTGTGAATATCTATCGCACACCGCTCAACGGCCGTAACTTCGAGTATATGGGCGAAGACCCGTATCTCTCTGGCTCTATGGCTATTCCATACATCAAGGCTTTGCAGAAGAATGGTGTGGCTGCTTGTATCAAGCACTATATTCTCAACGATCAGGAGGAATACAGAGGTCATGTGGATGTGAAGGTTTCTGATAGAGCCTTATACGAAATCTATCTCAAGCCTTTCGCTATGGCTATCAAGGAGGCTGATCCTTGGAGCATCATGGGTAGTTACAACCGATATAAGGGCGTACACAATACACATAATCCTTACCTCATCAACGATATTCTAAAGAAGGAACTGGGCTATAAGGGTGCTAACATTTCCGACTGGGGTGCCACCCACGACACTAAGGAGGCTGCTCTATATGGTCTTGACATCGAGATGGGCTCTTACACCAACGGACTCTCATCTCAGGCTGAGGGCTTCGGATATGATGACTACTACCTCGGTAATGCCTATTATGATATGGCTCAGAAAGGCGAGATTAGCGAGGAAGTGGTTAATAACAAGGCTGGTCGTGTGCTGAAACTGATATTCCAGACAGCCATGAACACCAAGAAACCTTTCGGTAGTCTGAACTCTCCAGAACACCTTGCTGCTGCTCGTGAAATTGCGCGTGAGGGTATCGTTCTGCTGAAGAATGATAATCTCGTTCAGAAGGATAATGAATCAAAGCTCCTGCCTATCAAGGAAAGCGACTATAAGAACGTTCTCGTAGTTGGCGAGAATGCCGTTCGTCCGCTTTGTGCCGGTGGCGGTTCTTCTGAACTGAAGCCAAAGGACGAGGTTAGTCCGTTGAGAGGTTTGAAAGAGCGTTTCAAGAACTGGAACATTACATACGCAGAGGGGTATAAGTCTGGTCCAAGTTTCTATGCCGGCATCATCGAGATAGCTAAGTCCGTAGAGGATTCCCTCTATAATGACGCTCTTGAAAAGGCAAAGAACGCAGACCTCATCATCTACATCGGTGGTCTGAACAAGAATCACTTTGAGGATTGCGAGGGTGGCGACCGCCTTGGCTTCAACCTCTCTTTCAATCAGGATCGCCTCATCTCTGCCCTTGCTTCTACCAAGAAGAAGATGATTACCGTCATAGCAAGCGGAAATGCCGTAGCTATGCCTTGGCTGAAGGACATTACCACCCTTGTGCAGTCGTGGTATCTCGGTAGTGAGGGAGGTCATGCTCTTGCTGACGTGCTTAGTGGCGATGTATGCCCAAGTGGTAAGACAGTCTTCTCATACGCAGAGAAACTTGAGGACTACCCAGCACATAAGTACGGACTCTATGCCTATCCTGGTGTAGAGCCTCAGAACCTCCCGGAAAAATATCAGTATGGTAAGGAAGGACAACCTAAGTCTGCCGATTTGCTCAAAGAAATCAAGATCAAGGCTGATGCCGTTGGAGCTATCAATTCAAGCAAGGATACAAGGACTCACATGGGCAAGGGCAACGAGGTTCAGGTATATGCCGAGGATGTCCTCGTAGGCTACAGATATTTCGAGACTATGAAGCAAAAAGTTGTCTTCCCATTCGGTTACGGACTCAGCTACACCTCTTTCGCCTATTCTGATGCAAAGATTACGGACAACGGCAACAAGACTTGGACGGCAACTGTTAGCATTAAGAACACAGGCAAATATGCAGGCAAGGAAGTTGTTCAGCTTTATGTAGGCGACGACAAGGCGAGCGTTGTCCGCCCAACAAAGGAGTTGAAGGGCTTTAGCAAGGTTCTTCTTCAGCCAGGCGAGCAGCAGACTGTCAGCTTCACCATTACCGAAGATGATCTCAAGTTCTTCGACGAGGACAAGCACGAATGGGTAGCCGAGCCAGGCACATTCAAGGCTTATATCGGTAGTAGCAGTCGTGACGTCAAGGCAAAATTAGCGTTCAAGCTGTAAATAGCTCGATAAATTACTAAAAGATAAGCAACAAGTTGCTTTTAACTGACAATAATTACCAATCTACGCAATCTTAACCAATAAAAATGAAAATTTATGGAAAAAGATTGGCTAGATTGGTAATTATTGTCAGTTAAAGCACCAAAGGTGCAAATTAAGTGAACTCACATTATCTGTCCTTAATATCCTCCTCCCATATAACTCCCATTTTTCGCCCATTCATAATAAGCGTTAGAGGGAAGATAAAGAAGAGACTTTGTTGAATCATACAAGCCACACATACCATACGAAAGTTATCGTCCTACATTTTCATAATCTGTACTTGTATTTGCGCATCTCCATGTAAAAATCATAAAATGCAGGAGTTTTAAGAACTATTTCCTCGCGTTTTTCAGGAAAATACTTGCAAATAAGAAAATAATTTCTTATTTTTGCACAAAAATATCAACAAAAATTATTATGGGAAACTTAAATAACACAGGCTATAAGCCTGTAAACAAGCTTCAGAATATAGGAAGTGATGCAAAGACCGTTCTTCATGATTTGAAGGACACTCTTGAGGTACTATCTTCTGACGACCTTGCTTCCATGCGAAATCCGAAATATGAATATGTAATTTAGCATATTATGGAGAATTTCTATCCTTGCTTATTCATTATGAATGACTATGAGGAAAGCGATGGAATTCTTCTATATGTTTCATATTATCGTTTTCACTCGGAAAAGTCACACATATACTATATAGTACGCATAGAGGTTTACAAAGATCATGTGTATGGCGTGAAATTCTTTACCAAGCAAATGCTTAACTCCGTAAAGAAATACTCGCACCTTACCAATACTTATGAACCTCGTACCATCTTGTATAGCATTTTCAAATTGATGCTTGACATTCATGCCAAGGACAATCTTGCTTCATTCATGTTTATTGGTAATGCTGATGAAGATGGAAATCATGAAAACACACGCCGATACCGCCTTTATTGTAATATCATATCAAACATTATCAGCGACAAATATTTCAAGCATTTACGCTCAAGCAAATATAGTCTTTACATTCTTGCCAATAGACTAAAAATGTCTGATTCTCCATTCTTTGGAGAAGAATTATTAGAACAGTTTATCCAAAGATTCATACAAGAAGAACCAGAACATCCTAATCTCCAATTTGATTGAAGGACATCAAGGCTGAGTTAGCATTCAAGCTGTCATCTTGCTTAGTAGAAAAGAATACAGGAACAATAAAAATCACCTCAAATGAGGTGATTTTTTGTTTTATTCTTGCTTCGCCCTAAGTCCGTAGTAGCTCCCATGTAAGTCCCATGTGACTCCCATGTAACTCCCATTTTTCACCCATTAAGAATGGGAACTGGAGCGGAGGAGAAGCGAAGAAGAAGCAGACCTGAAGAAGAAGATTATTTGAACACGGAAAACACGAAAGAAACGGAATTTATCAAATAAATTAATGCGGTATTAATGTGTTATTAATACGATATTATATGTCTAAATCCGTGAGGAAACATTAATTGCCACAAATGTCACGTTAATGCCGCATTAATTTTCGTGAGTTTCGTGTTCAAAAAAGGACAGTAATGTCATAATTAACGTGAGTTCGACGAATTGCCACAATCATTTTCCACTACGTGGAGCTACTCGAATTTCCCATTAATTACCACGAATCCTCATTAATACTATTCTTTTAGATAAAAATTCATGAAAAATTCGTGATAATTAACGGATAATTCATGTAGCCAAGCGCAGCGTTTAAATTCATCGAACTGGCGTTAATTAACGTTTTAATTTATGTCATAATTCATGTTTCGCCTCAAGTTTTTTACTTGCAACATTAATTTGACGTTAATTGAGGCAATAAAAAAAAATGAATTAAAACATGATTTTTGCTTCTTTCATGTTCAAAACTGTTTTTTCTTCCTCAATTTATCGAGGAAAAATTCATTTTTTCAGGTTTTTTACAGGCATAATAATGAAAAAACATCATGTACACGATGCTACTGTTCGACATTAATCATCTGTATATCAAGTAGTTCGTATACGAACAGAACAGAACGAACAGTAGAACAGTTGAATTTTCGAAAGAAAGAATTTCTTATTTTTCTTATTTTTCTTTATCTTTCTTATTATTATAACTATCTTATTATTAATTATTTATAATATATATTATATATATAGTATAATAAAATAGATAGAAAATAGAGATAGATGTATATACCAAAATGCATCTGTCCTTCTGTTCTACTGTCCTACTGTTCGCCCGGCTCAGAAAGGCTACTTCCCTACAAAGCCTTTTCTGAAAAATAAGAATTTAAACGCAGAGACACAAAGACACTGAGATTATTTGAACACGAAAAAACTTTGCGACTCCGCATCTTAGCGTTCAAAATAATTTTTTGAGAAAGATTTTGTATAGAGGGTTTCACCTATATGTTTTTAGGGATGTAACTAATTGAACATCAAATAATAAAGAAAGGTGAAACCCTCTGTAAAAACAAGACGTTTTTTTTAGAGGGTTTCACCCGATGTAAGTTATTGGTAATCAATATATAAAAGTCCGAAAATCGAAAAGGTGAAACCCTCCTATCTAAAAACTTTTGATTTTTTTACTCTGGGGGTATTACACCTACTCAAAAAAAACAACTAAAGGAGCACCCTCGATATGAGAGCGCTCCTAAAGTCTTTGGATTAATTGCGGTTTAGATGTTATTGTTCATCATCATAGAAATCATCATAATAGTCGGATGAGAAACCCTTTGCATCAAGTTTGCCAGAACCTCCAACTTCGATGTTACTGACATCTTCGAGCAAAGGAGTGTTCATCTCCTCTATCACGATACAAGGTTTAAAATATTTCTTCTTCATAATTTCATGGTTATTTAATGATTACCTTCTTTCCATTCTTGATATAGAAACCAGCCTTCAAGCTCTTCTCATTAACTCTTCTACCGTTCAAGTCGTAAATAGATAATTCATCATTCGTAATTTGTAATTGACTTACGCCTGTCGTCTCTTCATCACCAATCACGTTGATAGTGATAGTCTTTGCATCAAGACTTACATTATACATCGGGCTACGAGCATCAATCTTCATATACCAACGATAAGGCTTCAAGTCGCTTGTGCCATCAGTAATAACCAGAGAACCATCACCCATAGCGTAATAGTTGTTTGCTATGAGTGTAGATGCAGGTATCGTGCTATAAGTGCCTGTAAAGGTATATTCCGCAATCGTCGTTCTGCAATCAATACTATTCTCCTCTGCCTTATAGAGAGTGGCATTATTAACCGTAATAGTCTTCTCGCCTGTTGTCTTAGCCCTAATGAGATAAGGAGTATTAGGTATCAAAGAGCCATGCTTTATCTTGATAACATCCATGATTGTTTCGTCAATAGCACCATCATCGTTCATGTCATATTGACGAATACCATTAATGTAAGCAATATCAAAATCATTCTTCCAATCATCGTATGACATAGAGAAAGGTATATAAAGAGCCTGCCATTTGGTATTGGTGAAGTTACGGGTATAGGAGATGTCATATCCTTCAATTTGTGAATTGTTATTATATGATTCCCCGTCGATAAGAGCGTATGTAGTTGAAATTGCTTGTAGGTTGACGAAATCTTTCCATTCGTTAGCTACCTTATATTGGGCTACACTATTGGCAGGAACATATACAGGAATTGATTTGTTGACATCCACAAAACAAGCACCATAAAGACTAATAGTTGGAGGCGTATTCGCTTCACAAGTAATAGAGGTTAGCCCCCTGCAATAAATAAAAGCTCCATTTCCGATGTTTGTTACAGAATTAGGGATGTAGACAGACTTCATACCAAAGCAATTTTCGAATGCATGATATCCAATACTCGTCACAGAATTAGGAATGGTGATGGAAGTTAGACGATAGCAGCTAAAGAAAGCATAGTCATCAATACTTGTTACAGAATTAGGGATAATAGTGTTTTTGCATCCAAAAATCAATTTGTTGGATTTAGTTTCTATTATGGCATTACAGTCGTTTCTGCTATCATAACATATATTTCCTTTTTCTACAGTTATTGATGTTGGACTTGAGCAACCATGAAAAGCTTCCTTTCCAATATTCGTTACAGAACTAGGGATAGTGATAGATTGCAGATTATAACAACACCAGAAAGCTTCACGTCCAATACTCGTTACTGAATTAGGAATGACGACAGACGTCAGACCTGAACAACCTTCAAAGGCTGATAATCCAATACTCGTCACAGAATTAGGGATAATAGTATTTTTACATCCAGTAATCAACGTGTTGGATGCTGTTTCTATTATGGCATTCACTAGTGTCCACTAAAATCTTTTAACATTATCAGCCTTGACATTTTGTCATTT
>CAMKEM010000039.1 GCA_946411565.1 uncultured Prevotellaceae bacterium
GTTTTTTTTGTAATTTTGCAGTCCAAATGAGGTATTTTGTTTATTTATCATACGACGGAACTCGTTTTCACGGGTGGCAAATCCAACCAAACGGCATTTCTGTGGAAGGCGAAATCGAGCGTTGCCTTAGCACCATTCTCCGAACACCGATGGATATCGTTGGTGCAGGAAGGACGGATGCAGGCGTTCATGCAAGTCTGATGGTGGCTCATTTTGATCTTCCTGAAACACCTCTGCCCAATGGACTTTGCAAGGATGGCAGACTGGATTGTGAACAGCTTGCCTACAAGGTCAACAGAATGCTTCCACCTGACATTTCTATTCATAAGATAGAACAGGTTGATGACGAACTTCATGCACGTTTCTCGGCTACTCTCAGAACCTATAATTACTTCGTACATACCAATAAGAATCCGTTCAAGCGTCACTATTCGTATGAGTGCCATTTCGATTTGGATTTCAACAAGATGAACGAAGCAGCTAAAGTCTTACTTGAATATGAAGACTTTGCATGTTTTTGCAAGTCTCATACAGATGTGAAGACCACTCTTTGCAAGGTTACGGAGGCAGAATGGAAAAACTTGGGCGATGGCTGTTGGGTATTCGTGGTAAGTGCAAACCGATTCTTGAGAAATATGGTTAGAGCCATTGTCGGTACACTTGTTGAGGTTGGTCGTGGCAGGATGACAATAGACGAGTTCAGGCTTGTGATAGAGGGGAAGAAACGCACTCAGGCAGGCGAGAGCATGCCGGGCAATGCTCTTTTCCTTGTTGATATAAAGTATAGCCCCCCAGCCCCCCAAGGGGGAGCTTTTTAGTTACATATATTCTCCAGCCCTCATAAGGGGAATTAATTTTACATAAATACTATAATAAAAACTCCCCCTTGGGGGGCAGGGGGCTTTAAATTATGATTTGGTTATTATTAGCTTTCACATCCGCAGCATTGCTCGGATTCTATGATGTATTCAAGAAACAGGCACTCAACGGAAACGCGGTGCTTCCAGTACTTTTCCTCAACACATTCTTCTGTTCGCTGATATTCCTTCCGTTCATTCTCCTGAGTGCTTACGGAACGTGTCTCGACGGCAGTATGTTCTATGTGCCAGTAGTAGGGTGGGAGGTACACAAGTATATATTGATGAAGAGCCTCATCGTACTTGCCTCTTGGCTCCTCGCATATTTCGGCATGAAGCATATCCCGCTTACAATCTATGGACCTATCAATGCCTCTCGCCCTATTCTCGTGCTTGTCGGTGCGTTGCTCATCTTTGGCGAGCGATTGAACGTATATCAATGGATTGGTGTTGCTTTGGCTATTGTCAGTTATATAATGCTGAGCCGTACAAGTAAGAAGGAAGGTATTGATTTCAAGCATAATAAGTGGATATTCGCTATTGTCGGAGCTGCTATCTTCGGGGCTATAAGCGGACTCTATGACAAATACCTCATGGCTCCTGTTTCGAATGGTGGAGTAGGGCTTAACAAAATGGATGTGCAGTCTTGGTATAACATCTATCAATGCTTCATCATGGGTGCTATGGTGATGATTCTCTGGTGGCCAACCCACAAGAAGACAACCCCATTCCATTGGTCTTGGTCTATCATTCTCGTTAGCGTTTTCCTTTCTGTTGCCGACTTCGTGTACTTCTATGCGCTGAGTATCGACGGAGCTATGATTTCCATCGTAAGCATGGTACGAAGGGCAAGCGTTATCGTCAGTTTCCTCTTTGGTGCTGTAATGTTCCATGAGAAGAACCTGAAATCAAAGTTCGTGGATCTCTTCCTCGTCCTTCTCGGACTTGTCTTCCTCTGGTTGGGAAGTATGTACAAGTGAGTTTAAGGAGTAATAAGGAGTACAAGGAGTTCAAGGAGTACAAGACGAATGTCTGGGACAATTGACAATTGATAATTGAAAATTACCGATAGTCCAAAGCGATAAAAACTATCGTCTTGTACTCCTTACTACTCCTTGCACTCCTTGTACTCCTTTAGAAAACTCCTTGTACTCCTAAAAAAATCTCCCTAAAATTGTTACGAATGCAAAAATAATTAGCGTTTTATGCACGAATATAAAGAAAAAATGCTAACTTTGCATCCAAATTGTAATTTAGGTAAGTAAAAATCAAACAATATGAATAATATCTTCCGCGGTCTTGGTATCGCACTCATCACACCTTTCACCGAAGATGGAGCCGTAGATTACGAGGCTCTCTCACGCCTTATCGACTATCAGTTGGATAACGGTGCCGATTTCCTCTGTATCCTTGCTACTACTGGTGAGACACCATGTCTTTCTCTCGCAGAGAGGGCACAGATAAAGAGCGCAATTGTCAGACAGGTGGCTGGTCGTGTGCCTATCCTTATGGGTTGCGGAGGTAACAATACCGCTGCCGTTGTTGAGGAACTCAAGAATGGCGATTTCTCTGGTATTGATGGCGTTCTGTCTGTTTGTCCTTACTACAACAAGCCTTCTCAGGAAGGTCTCTATCAGCACTTCAAGGCTATCGCTGCTGCAACAGAGCTTCCTGTTGTGCTTTATAACGTTCCTGGTCGTACAGGTATCAACCTCAAGCCAGAGACAACATGTCGCCTTGCAAAGGACTGCAAGAACATCGTGGCAATCAAGGAGGCTTCAGGTTCACTTGAGCAGGTTGACGAGATTATCAAGTACAAGCCAAATGATTTCGAGGTTATCAGCGGTGACGATGCTCTTACCTTCCCAATGATTGCGTGTGGTGCAGTCGGTGTTATCTCTGTTATCGGTAATGCACTTCCAAAGGAGTTCTCTCGCATGATCCGTCTCGAGTTCAATGGCGAGTTCGAGGCTGCTCAGAAGATTCACCATAAGTTCACCGACCTTTATTCACTTCTCTTTGTCGATGGCAACCCAGCAGGTGTAAAGGCACTTCTCACAGAGATGGGCTTCATCAAGAATCAGCTCCGTCTGCCACTCGTTCCAACCCGAGTAACCACATTGCAGAAGATTTCAAGCATCATCAAAGAATTGAAACTGTAGTTTCCCTTACATATAAAACAGACAAAGGCTCGCAATCGCGGGCCTTTGTTCGTGTTTGATGGTATTAATTCAAACGGCTACAAATTGTAGCCGTTTCAAGTTGAATGTACTCATCATTTGCCATGACTAACAACTCCTTGCCATCGTTTATAGTTCTTATAGAGTTGGATGTACTCCTCATTTTGCCATGACTAACAACAAGGCTGCCATAACACCGATACAACCTATCGTTGGATGTACTCCTCATTTTGCCATGACTAACAACGTGCAGCGCAGGGAGAAGAACGTGCTTCGGTTGGATGTACTCCTCATTTTGCCATGACTAACAACTGATGGCTATTGGTATGAGTATGATCCATCGTTGGATGTACTCCTCATTTTGCCATGACTAACAACTCAAGTTGCATAATATTTTGATTGCTAATGTGCAAAGTACTTCCCGAGTGCATTAAATACCTCAGGCTAAGGGCTTCCAACAGCCCCCAAAGGATTATATCCTATTTGTTTTTAACTATATTCTTACTTGTCGCAATATTTCGTGCTGCATTATAGTCGGCGTGAATTTCTTTGTTGTATTGTTTACATTCTGGGTTATGGCAAATAAAAGAAACGCCGTTTCTGTTACGTTCGTCACGCTCTCCACAACAAGAACACGTCTGACTTGTATAAGCAGGATTTACCATATTAACTTTGATGCCAACTTTCTTTGCCTTATATGTTATCATGTTTTGCAGTTCATTATAAGACCACTTTCCTAAAATAAATTTTTTTCTTTCAATTACATTTCCTTCATCGTCTTTTCCATATCCAGACAAGTCTTCCATCTGAATTGTCGCGGCCTTAACTTGTAGTGCAAATTTTATAACGTCTCTGCTGAAATAATGATTCTGAGTGTGTACCCAATTCTTTTCTGCATTCTTTAAGCGCTCTAAAGGTTGCAGTTTCTTGGTCCTGCCTCTTCCACATGCTGTGCCTTTTAGTCTTTGAAATGAGTGGAAACGCTTTTCAAAAGCCATTCTGGTATTGAAAAAATGTTCTCTGTCTCCAAAGTACTTTCTTTCCTCAGTTATATTGGTTGCAACATATACGGGGACATTAATTCCCAAATCTACACCCACAACTATATTGTTGTTTAATTCATGTTTCTCTTCTGGAATATCAACAACAAGAAGAAGGTATAAATCTGTACCCTTATCTCCTTTCACCATTTTGATGGAAGATGTTCTCATTATGTAATTATCGTTACAAAATTCATCCAACTTAAAACATCTTTTCACAATCAGGCGGTTGTTGCTTTTGTCATTCCCAAAGAATAGATGAAAACGAATGCCATTATACCATTTGATATAAAACTCGTAATCATCATCAGTTTTTGCATACTCCATTCTGATGTTTTTATTCCATGGAAAAGGAATAGGCATACCTTTCTTGTATGTACGGATAGAACGTTTTCCTTCTCGGACTTCTTCTTGGTCGTTTAGGAAATCTTGATAAACTTTTTCCTGTATTTGTGTAAGAATTTGAGAATATATATTAGTTTCCAGTTCTGTTGCAAATTTATAGGCTACTGAGTGAGTTGACATTTCATCGGCATATTTACAAATTGCCAATTCTTGATTATTCATTTCAAGCTCGTAGCTTTTCAATTGGCTTACTTTTTCTGCAATGGCATTCTCATCTCTATTTTTCTGTTTCTCAGCCTTAGCCAGTTCTTTCTTGATAGTTTGGTATTCCTTATGTTTCAAATATACCAACGTAGAAACATGTTCATCTAAATACAGTTTAGATGAAGTGTTATTTGCAGACCTATACAGATTGTCATTAATACGATAAAGCAAATTCCATTGCTCTTTTCGTTCTTCATCCGACAATCCTTCTGTGCACAACTGCAATTTTATTTTCCTGGTGATTATAGGCATTGTGTAAAGACATTATTGATTATGTTGCAAAGATACACAAATTTTCGATATTCCCCTTCTTTTTCTATGGAAAAATGCAAAGACTGCATTAAAAAATGTATTGCAGATGCAAAATAATGCCTAAATTCGTGTTGAAGGTTTAAATTATTAGTGTTGAATTCTCATTGTCTTTCTCATTCCCCTCTAATTCCTATGCAGTTCCCTGCCAAATCCCATTTCTAATAAGAGTAGTATAAGAGTAACATAAGAACTGTGTGTATGTATTTAGTTTTTTAACTTTTTTGCGTTTAATAAAATGTCAACTTTATTTTTTGAAGAAAAACAAGTAGTTTCTTGCATTCCCCAACTCTGATTTTCTGTCGAAATAAGGGTTTATCACATATCTACCCCCCGATTGAGCATACTCAGTTGGGGGTAGTTGCTTGTTCATGAGCTATGCATACACTAATTTCCTTATTGTTACCTGTTACTTGTTACCGAGAGTGATTTTCGACTTCTTATATTTCCTTTCAATGCAGAGGCACTTGCCATCATCTTTAGCGTTGTAATACTTGTATGGATGACTTTTTAAATAACGTGAGTTCGACGAATTAAAAATGTTTGCGAAGAAATTATAAGGGGGTGGTAAAATGCCACCCCCTTGCATTTGCCGTACATAGACAGAAGTTGTGTTTCGAGTAAATAGAGGGAGCCCTGTTTTAGGGCGTCCTTGGCACAGAGATATAACAAACCAGTACCCTGAATCAGGGATGAGGTTTTACATGATAGTCAAAATAACCTGCGTTCCCAAATTCGGAATTATGTCAGCGCAAATTTGCGCCCACATATTTCATGATATTCAACCAGCTGAACGTCGAAGAGGTCGGCGGTCGAAGGAGACTTGCGGAGCTTGATGAGCTTTTGCGAATAAAGCCAAATTTCAGCCCCGTTAACTTTCTCACATACCGATATATTTCCCAGAGACGCGGGCAGTAACAGGTAACGGGTAACAATAAGAAAATTAGTGTAGTGCTGCTGCCTATTTTATTATTTCTATATATAATAAGGTATATAAACTCCTTAGAAAGATTCAGTAAAATTTGGGCGCACAAAAATCCTTATTGTTACCTGTTACTTGTTACTGCTCGTGATTGTGCTTGCTTGCTATAATTATCTAAAGCGAAGATAATGAGGTTGTTATGCCAAAAATAGAGGGTGGGGTATAGGTGGCTGATAGTCTCAATAACATAAAAACAAGCATTAAATTCGGGCTTTCAGTATGCTTGAAAACCGACGTAAAGACGTGAAAAATGCTCAGGTAACCCCTCCGATGCAGTTCCGTTGTAGTTCCGTTGTAAATCCGTTCCAGGTCCGCTTCTCCTTCGCTTCTAATCCGCTTTAAGTCCGTTCATCCTATAGTCTATAGAGCGGAGGCAGAACGAAGGCATAGCGAAGGCACAACTGCGTTTATAACATTGCTGTAACAAGTAACAGGTAACAATAAGGATTTGCGTTCATAAAGACAGTCAGCATCACCTACAACGTGATATTGTCAATCCTTAGTTTCAGGATGCCGGAAGGAACATGGGCTTCAACGGTCTCACCAATCTTCTTGCCTAACAGAGCCTCGGCAATGGGTGACTTGATTGAAATCTTGCCTTCCCTCAGATTTGCCTCGTGAGGATTAACGATAGTGTATGTCATCTTTGCATTGTTGCCGAGATTCGTCATCTCCACCTTGCGGAGAAGTCCCACGGTGTCATTTCCGAGAACAGAAGCGTCGATAACCCTTGCATTCTCTAATATCTTCTGCTTGTAGCTAATTCTGCTCAATAGCTTGCCTTGCTCGCGCTTAGCTGCGTGATACTCAAAGTTCTCGCTGAGATCGCCCTTGTCACGAGCCTCTGCAATGGCGTCCTTGACTCTTGGCAACTCAACGTTTATCATTTCCTGCAATTCGGCTACCAGTTTGTCGTAGCCTTCCTGTGACATATATTCCATCTTATTATTTACAATTTATAATTTCTACAAACCACCAACACCTATCACCTAACACCCAACACCTATAATCTTATTGATAACCATGCCGGCTATTGACATTCCGAAGATAGAGGTGATGTGGCAGAGAGAGCCGTTGATCTGAGCCTTTGAAGAACACCATTCGTGCTCTACGAGACGCTGATCTCCCGGAGCATCATATACGGCTGTGTCCGTACCACGTTCACCGCTTAGTAGCTTTGCCTTTGGGCAGAGACAGCCTCCTGTACCGCAAGCATGATTCTCGCCCTTGTTCTCCATAGGTTTCTCTTCGCTATACACGCATTGGAACTTCCTTGCTGGAGCTACCTTGTTATGCTTGAACTTCTTCCTTATGGCACGAGCCAATGGGTCGCCCTTCACCTTCCAGAACTCCGCCTTTCTTACCATAAACGGATCTGTGCGTAAGGCTGCCCCCATTGAGGATATGAATGTGATATGCTCTGGGAGACTTGTTGCACGGAGTATGAGGTCTGCTTTTTCGGAAAGCGAGTCGATGGCATCAATTATGAAGTCGTAGTCTTCCATGTGGAATGACTCCGCGGTTGTTGCGTCGTATATCTTCTGTAACGCCTCAATCTGAGCATCGGGATTTATTTCGAGCAGACGTGTGCGTAATGCCTCAACCTTCACCTGACCTATAGTCTTTGTCGTTGCCATAAGCTGACGGTTGCAGTTGGTCACGCATACGCGATCAGAATCCACTATCGTGATATGGCGGATGCCGCTACGCACCAGAGCCTCTGCGCACCATGAGCCTACGCCTCCTAAACCAAAGATAAGTACCTTGGTTTTCTGAATGCGTGATAGGTTCTCGTTGCCCAGTAGCAATTCGGTGCGGCGCTGTATGCCACGCTCCATCCTTGTTATATTTTCTGACATAAGTTTCTTTTATTCTTCTATTTGCGGACACAAAGTTACATATTTTCTCGCATAATGCCAAATGTTCTAAACTCTTTTTGATTGGCATTACTATGGACTTGCATCTAATAACAATTGTGCTATATTAGCTTTTACCCTTTTGCCACTTTCCAATATCCAGTTTTATTACTACCTATGCGAGTGATTATCCCTTTTTCTCGAAGAACGGAAATATGTTTCCTGACCATTCTATCACTTATGTTGAGTAATAAAGCCAATTCGTTGTTTGTCAGTTTGTTGTTTTTCCTTAATTCAACATAAACATTCCATGTTGCAGATGTGATATAAGGAAATGCCTTTTGTAGTTTATTAGGAATCTTATCAGGAACTTTATTGGGAACTTTTGCTGTCGGCTCTCCACGATGTGCCTCAAGTGTCTTGAGTATCTCCCCTAGCATGAAATCAATGAAAGGTCCAGACTGTCCAAGACTGTTACTTTCGTTTATTGCATCATAGTATAGATGCTGATTGGAGTACACCATGTTTTCAACTGGCAAATGCTCGAATATCGGGTTTAACTTTCCGAGAATAAGCGATTGCCAGAGTCTGCCAGTACGTCCATTTCCATCAATGAATGGGTGTATGAATTCAAATTCATAATGAAATACACATGATCGAATTAACAGATGATCTTTTGAATGTTTGAGCCAATGGAATAGCTCATGCATTAATGTAGGGACACGGTCGGCTGGTGGTGCCATGTGTACGCACCCTTTATCTGAGAATACGCCCACTCCTCCTGTGCGATATCTGCCTGGCTCATCAATAAGTGCTTGCATCATTACCCTATGAGCTTTAATAAGGTCTTGCTCGTTGTATGGATCAAGCTGAGGGTATAGCTCATAGGTAGCAATGGCATTCTTTACTTCTTGTATTTCCCTGATTGGAGCGACTACAGTCTTACCATTTATAATATCCTTTACCTGATTTTCTGCTAATGTATTTCCTTCGATAGCCAATGAACTATGTATAGTCTTGATACGATTTGCTTTCCTTAGAAGCAAAGCATCTTCTTGCTCCATACGAATTGCATATCGCTCAATAAGTCTGGAGATTTCGGCTATCATATTAATAGCATCAGATGATATTGTAAATGGTGGTACGTACATAGTTCATTGATTATATGGGCGCAAAATTACATATTTTCTCGCATAACACCAAATCTTAATCTGTCTTTTTGTTTGCATGGCATGATATTGCAAATCAACGTACTTATCATGTTGATTTTTTGCTCCTTGACCGCTATACGTAGAAAAATGTAGTGATATTTTTGCTTTTTCATTATTTTTTTGTATTTTTGCATCCGACTGTTTGAAAAGACATATTCTTTAGGAAGGGAACTTCTATCAATTATGTTGTTATAGACATTGTGGATTCACATTTGGATGTGAATAACTGACACCTAAAACTAATTATAAAACATATGAGGAAATATCTACTATCCGTAGCCATGCTCCTTGTTGTGGGCATTGCGACTACTGCGCAAAATCTAAAGCTGAGCCAAAAGCATGGATTTTATGACAAGCCTTTCGAGCTTACCATTACCGACGAGGACAACATTGTCAATGACGGGGCAGCCATCCGCTATACGCTTGATGGAAGTGTTCCGACAATAGAAAGTGCTGCCTACACAAATCCAATCTCTATTAAAGGCAATACCATACTCAGAACGGCTGTTGTTGGTGCTGACGGACTTCTCTCGAATGTCACGACTGCAACGTATCTCTTCCTTGATGATGTGCTGCATCAGACAGATACCCCAGAAGGCTATCCGATGGAGTGGGGCGCTTTTACTACCATTGAGGGTGTAGCTCCTGCTGATTATGGCATGGATCAGGAGATGGCAAGCGATCCTATCATTGCGAATAAGATAAAGGAGGGCTTGTTGTCAATACCAGTTCTTAGCATTGTTACCGACAAGGATAACCTCTTCTCTCATGAGAATGATGAGCAGAAGGGGGGTATATACATTTTTACTGGTCCTCCTGTGGGTGATGCTACGGGTAATGGATGGACACGTCCTGCAAATGCCGAGTTCTTCGGATGTAACCACGACCTTTCCGTGACTTGTGGATTACGTCTGCATGGTGGACATGGACGAGTTGCCGAGAAGAATCCAAAGCATTCGTTCCGTCTTGTATTCAAGAAGGAGTATGGCGAGAAGAGTCTTAGCTATCCTCTATTTGGTGAGGGTGAGCCTGATAAGTTTGATCAGTTGGTTGTAAGATGTCACTTCGGCAATAGTTGGCAGCATTGGATGGAGTCAAACCGTCAGAAGGCGCAATACACTCGTGACGTGTGGGCAAGAAGGATTCAGCGTAAGATGGGTTGGACGAGTGTGAATGCCCTTTACGTTCATGTATTCCTCAATGGAATGTACTGGGGACTGTATAATGTTGGTGAGAGGGTGAATGACCGATACGGCAAGGATCATCTTGGTGGTAAGAAGGAAGATATCGACGTGATAAAGATTGAAGAGGAAGGTGGTAATCATATTGAGGCTTCGGAAGGCGATCTTGACGCATGGACAAAGATGATTGAGACTGCCGCTATGGCTTATGACAATGTGTATTACAATCTCCTTCAGGGCAAGGATGCTGAGGGCAACGATGATCCTTCGCAGGAGGCTTTGCTTGATATTGATAACTTCATCGACTATATGCTCATAAACCAGTATGCTGGCAATACCGATTGGGATCACCATAACTGGTATGCCATCAGAAGGAAAGGTGAGGAGAGTCAGGGATTCAGGTTCCTCTGCTGGGATTCAGAACTTATCCTCGATAACCCACAGGAGAACGTTCTGACGAAGAATAATGGTGATGCTTCTCCTACTGGCATATTCAATCATCTGCTTGAAAACAAGGACTTTGTCAATAGATATATGGCTCGCGCAAAGGAACTTCTTGCTGATGATGGTATGCTTGGTGCGAAGAGTACGGAGGAGGTATGGGATAGTCTCTACAACACAATCTCTACGGCTCTCTATGCCGAGGCTGCACGGTGGGGCAACTATCGTAGGGATGTGCATCCGTATCAGACTCCAGGCACGCTCTATACTGTTGACGATACATATATGGCAGAGCGTAAGCGTCTTCATGAGGAGTATTTCCCACATAGAACATCTACCGTACTGTCAATGATTGAGAATACATTTGAGATTGACGACTTTGAGCCTTTGGCAAATTGGGTTCCGCTTACAACGGATTTCTTCCATAAGTGGGATGGAACAAGTAAGGATGCCAATGTGCTGAATACGCCTGTCAATGTAGATTGGAGTATGAACAGAGAGACTGGAGGTGGTATGGCTGTTGCTGGTTTCGTGAATGTTGATCATGACAATTATGCAGATATCAGCGCATACGACAAGCTTATTATAAAAGGTAAGGGCAATAATCTGCGAATACTTGCCAACCGCCTAGTTGCACATGGTCAGTGGAAGGAAATAAAGGTTTCGTTCAATGAGTACGATCAATATTGGGATGATGAACTAAAGTGTATCGTCATTCCGCTTGCTGATTTCAAGACAAAACTCACATCATCTAACGAGAACAGAATTGATGATTTCGTACATCTTCATGTGTTGAAGGTTGATTGGAATAACAATCTGAAAGTGAATGGCGTATGGCTTGTTCCTGATAGTAATTCTACAGATATCAAATATGTTTCTCAGCGTGTAGATGCAAATGCCGATGGTATATACTATAATCTCAATGGTCAGGTTGTTAATAATCCATCAAATGGAATTTATATCCATAATGGTAAAAAGGTGGTGATTAGCAATTCCGCTCGTTAATTCGAATATTTACCTTTTATATAATACAAGCAAAGGCTCGCGATTGCGAGCCTTTGTTCGTTAATGTTGAATTTGTCTCATTGTCAAACTATTTCATAAACACGAAATAGACGGCAGCAATCAGGCAAAGGAATGCAGCGAGGTGATTCCAATGAAGTGACTGTCCGGTAAACATACACTGGGCTATTACCGTGAAGATAATCAGACTTACTACTTCCTGTATCACTTTCAACTGTACAAGGTTGAAGGGACCGCCATTCTCAATAAATCCGATACGGTTGGCTGGTACTTGACAACAGTACTCAAAGAAGGCGATTCCCCAAGAGAATGCTATTGTGGCTATCAATGGCCAGTTGGATGATATGCCTGTCTGCTGTAATTTAAGATGCCCGTACCAGGCAAATGTCATAAAGATATTGCTTAGTACGAGCAGTAGGATTGTGTAAAATGCGTTCATTATTAAAAGACCCACCCCCTTGCCCCTCCCATAAAGGGAGGGGAGTAGATACCTCTTTCCGCTGAGTGGGAAATATAATTTTTTTATTATTTAATATTCAGATAAACCCAATGCCAAAGTTTTGTAACTATTCCCCTTCCTTTATGGGAGGGGCTAGGGGTGGGTCTTTTATTTCTTTTGTAATTGCTCATGCATATTTGCTGCAGCGCGACGACCGTCACCCATTGCGAGGATTACGGTTGCACCACCACGTACGATGTCACCACCAGCATAGATAGTAGGACGTGATGACTGCATTGTCTCGCTTACAGCGATGGTGTTCTTGCGACCAAGCTCAAGACCTTCGATTGACTTTGGTACGAGTGGGTTAGGACTTACGCCTACTGCAACTACAACCTGATCTACGTCGATAGTGATGCGCTTGCCTGTATCAACAGGAGAACGACGACCTGACTCGTCTGGCTCGCCAAGTTCCATGATTGCAAGAACTGCCTGTTTAACAGCACCGTTCTCATCTGCAATATACTCAACTGGGTTGTGGAGAGTTTTGAACTCAATACCCTCTTCCTTTGCATGTTTTACCTCCTCGGCACGTGCTGGGAGCTCAGCATCAGAACGACGGTATACGAGTGTTACATTTGCACCGAGACGCTTTGCCGTGCGACATGAGTCCATAGCTGTATTACCACCACCTACAACGAGTACGTTCTTACCGAGATTGATAGGTGTATCGGTCTTTGGGTTGGCTGCATCCATGAGGTTCACACGTGTGAGGTACTCATTTGATGACATGATGTTGATGAGGTTCTCGCCAGGGATGTTCATGAAGTTTGGCAGACCTGCACCTGATGCCACGAAGATACCCTTGAAACCCTGTGCCTCGAGCTCGTCAACTGATATTGACTTGCCCACGATAACGTCGGTAAGGAAGTGAACGCCCATCTTGCGGAGATTCTCAATCTCAACGTCAACGATAGCATTTGGCAGACGGAACTCAGGAATACCGTATTTGAGCACACCGCCAATTTCGTGAAGTGCCTCGAATACATACACGTCATAGCCCTTCTTGATCATATCGCCAGCGAAAGAGAGTCCGGCAGGACCTGAACCAACCACAGCAACCTTGATGCCATTTGAAGGTGCGATGTCAGGGAGGGAGATGTTACCGCTCTGACGCTCATAGTCGGCTGCGAAACGCTCGAGGTAGCCGATAGCAACAGCTGGCTCATTCATCTTGAGATGGATACACTTAGACTCACACTGCTTCTCCTGTGGACATACGCGACCGCAGACAGCAGGGAGGGCAGAGGTGTTCTTGAGAACCTTTGCAGCTGCAAGGAACTGTCCGCGCTCGATGTTCTTGATGAATGAAGGGATATTGATATTTACAGGACAACCTTCTACACATGATGGCTTAGCGCAGTCAAGACAACGCTTTGCCTCTGTGAGTGCCATTTCCTTTGTCAAGCCCTTGTTAACTTCCTCAAGACGTGTGGTTGCACGATATACAGGATCAAGCTCTGGCATCTTAACGCGCTCAATAGCTGTGCGCTCCTTTGGCTTCATGCTCTTGCGGAGCTCTTCACGCCAAGGGGCGTTGCGGTCGGTAAGCACCTCGATAGGATCGTTTGTAGGATCATTGTCCATTACCACATCGGTAGTTTCCTTGATGCCGTTCATCACATCCTCATAGATGTGCTCCTCGATGTGCTCCATCTCATCCAACTCTGCACGCTTGAAAGTACTCATGCGCTTGAACATCTCATCCCAGTCAACGAGTGCTCCGTCGAACTCAGGACCGTCGATGCAGACGAACTTGGTCTTGCCACCGATAGTGAGACGACATGCACCGCACATACCTGTACCGTCAACCATGATGGTATTGAGGCTGACATCGGTAGATATGCCGTATTTCTGTGTCATGAGGCATGAGAACTTCATCATGATAGGAGGACCGATGGCGAATGCCTTGTCGATATGCTCCTGCTGGCAGAATTTCTCGATACCAACTGTAACTACGCCCTTCTCGCCCTTTGAGCCGTCGTCGGTCATGATGATAACCTCATCAGAAGACTCACGAATCTCGTCTTCCATGATTACGAGTTCGGCTGTACGGCCAGCGATAACAGAGAGTACACGGTTGCCTGCAGCCTTAAGACCGCGGATGATTGGCAGCATAGGAGCAGCGCCAAGTCCACCGCATGCGCAGATAACGGTTCCGAAATTCTCTATATGTGTAGGATTTCCGAGAGGACCAACGAGATCTTCGATGGTGTCACCAGCCTCCTTGCGACAGAGTTTTGTTGATGACATACCCACCTCCTGAATTACGAGGGTGATAGTTCCACGCTGGATATCTGCATCAGCGATGGTAAGAGGCATACGCTCTGAATGCTTGTCAACACGCACGATGACGAAGTTGCCAGGCTTGCGGCTCTTTGCAATCAGCGGAGCCTCAATCTCCATGCAGAATACCTTCTCGGAGAATTGTTTCTTTGATACGATTTTGAAAGCCATAAGTTTTTGTATAGGTTATTTAATAGTTATTGGCGTTTTAGAATTGTAGGATAGAGGTTAATGGAAGAGCAAACTCTAACCACTAACCTCTAACCTTTATATTACTTAATTATCTCACATCCCATATAAGGAACGAGAACCTTTGGCACGCGGATGCCTTCCTCTGTCTGGAAGTTCTCGAGAATAGATGCAACGATACGTGGGAGAGCAAGAGCAGAACCATTGAGAGTGTGGCAAAGCTCTGTCTTCTTTGTCTCTGCGTTGCGGTAACGGCACTTCAGACGGTTTGCCTGATATGTGTCGAAGTTTGATACTGATGAAACCTCGAGCCAACGCTTCTGTGCCTCAGAGTAAACCTCGAAGTCGTAGCAGATAGCAGATGTGAATGAAGCATCACCACCGCAGAGACGGAGGATACGGTATGGGAGCTCGAGCTTCTTGAGAAGTCCCTCAACGTGTGCGAGCATCTCCTTGTGTGACTCTGCGCTATGCTCTGGCTTGTCGATGCGTACGATCTCAATCTTAGAGAACTCATGCAGACGGTTCAAACCACGTACATCCTTACCATAAGAACCTGCCTCACGACGGAAACACTGTGTGTATGCGCAGTTCTTGATAGGGAGATCCTTCTCGTCAAGGATAACGTCGCGATAGATGTTTGTTACTGGAACCTCGGCTGTTGGAATGAGATAGAGGTCGTCAATCTCGCAGTGGTACATCTGACCTTCCTTGTCAGGAAGCTGACCTGTGCCATAACCAGAAGCAGCATTTACTACTGTTGGTGGCATTATCTCTGTATAACCAGAGGCACGAGCTTCGTCGAGGAAGAAGTTGATGAGGGCGCGCTGCAAACGAGCACCGAGACCTATATATACAGGGAAACCGGCACCTGTGATCTTTACACCGAGGTCGAAGTCAATGAGGTTGTACTTCTTTGCAAGTTCCCAGTGAGGAAGCTTAGCTGTCTCAACAACAGGATTTGCATCCCAGTTGCCTACGGTATCCTTACCTATTACGCATTCCTTGAGGTTTGACTTTACAACCCAGTTGTCCTCTGCGCAGTTACCTTCTGGAACCTCATCGTAAGGGATGTTAGGAATCTGGCAAAGTAAAGTGGTAAGCTCCTTCTCGGCAGCCTCCATCTCGTCCTGCATTGCCTTTGACTCGTCCTTGAGGGCAGCAACGGTCTTCTTAGCCTCTTCGGCCTCGTCCTTCTTGCCTTCCTTCATAAGACGGCCAATGTTGCCAGCTGCCTTCTTCTGTTCTGCAAGAAGACTATCCATCTTCTGCTGAGCCTCACGGCGCTTCTTGTCAACAGCAATTACGTTGTCAATAGCCTCACGGGCACCTTTGAAATTCTTCTTCTCAAGACCCGCGATTACACGTTCGGTCTCTTCTGTTATAAGTTTCAGTGTGAGCATTTTTGTATTTAGTTTTTGTTATTTTATTTTTAGTTTCACTTTTGCTATTAAATCTCAACTTTCGCATAGCTCAAGTTCCTGGTTTGAAGGTTATTTGGTTAGAAGGTTCTTAGGTCAGACTTGCTTTTAGCTTGGTGAGCTTGTGAACAATGCCATTAATGAGGCAGACCTTATAACCTGCAACCTCAAAACCTTAAACCCCATGAAGTTGAGTTTGCGAAACTTCAATTATAATATAATAAGGTGCAAAAGTAATGATTTTTTTTTACAATCAAGCAATTTTCCGTGAAAAGTTACACGAGATAGTCCATTTCAAGCGGTTTTAGCGCACCTCTTGCTATCGTTTCGTACATTTCGCCCAATGTTGCGAAGCGCTGAACACTATTGAGAGCCGCGTGTCTAAGTGACAAGGATTCGTCCTTGAGGGCAGTTATTGCCTGATCAATGAACTCGTTTATGTCACGCTCGTTTGGTGACATATTGCGTGAGAAAAGACGGGCGAGGATGTTGAAACCGATAAGTCGGGGTAGGGTTGCCTGTTCTGCAAGTAGTTGGAATGCCATATCACTTGCATAGTTCACGTGCTGCAGAAGGTTCATGACGAGAAGTTCGGCAATCTCCTGTGAACGTACCTGTTCTATCCAAAGGGTTGCAAGGTCACTTTCAAACTTCTCTGTAGGCATAATGAGGGTGGCGAGAATCTTGCATTCACGAATATCCTCTTTCCATAGTGCTATGGCAAGATCAAAGTCTTTTCCGTAAGGTTCTGCCATCTCCCTGAGGTGTAAGAAATTAGCCCCCCAGTTTAGGTGGTATTCAAGTCCCTTGTCACGTAGCGATTGTGCCGTTACGCCATTCATCAGAAGTCGGAAAGACTGCTTTATATGCTTGAGTTTTTCTTCTGTTGACATCATTTTATTTACTATTTAGCTATTTACTAATTACTATTTATTTACTATTCTTTTTTGTTTACTATATACTATCCGTCATGTTTTGCCTAAAATAGTACATTATACCAAATAGTACATAAATAGTACATAGTAAATTAGGCAAATAGTAAATATTTTACATCGTAGAATATTCCTTGCTGTATCTCAGCATCTGCTCATCAAGTGCCTCGTCGTATGAAACGGTGACATCCTTGATAGTATCGCCGTCCTTAACGAGAGTGAGACGTGGATTGAGGAATCCTTTGTATGGAGCTATGTTCAGATGCTCGTAGCGGTCAAGAATCTCCTTGTGGAGTTCAGGGTTAAGCTTCACTCCGTAATTCTCAACGATATTTCGTGCTGCTTCAAGGTCGCCCTCGCTCTTTATGCGCTGAATCTCGGCAAGAAGGGTGGCGAAGAGTTCACGAAGACGGGAATAGTCATTGATCTTGAGATAAGTCTTTGTCGTATCGCCTTCCGTGCACTTTACAAGCTCCATAGCACCGTCAGCATGAGCGTATGCCCAGTTGGCTATCAACGCACGATTTCGCATGTGCGCCTCTTCAATGTTATCTCCAAGCTTTATGCGGACGCATTGTGTTAGGAGTCCGTTCATCAAGTATGTGTAATACTGGGACTTATATGCCTCTTCATCATTAAGAAGATTAAGCTCCACGAGCTTCGGGTCTGCGATGTAATAAAGTCCGAAAAGGTCAGCACGAGCCTCCTCGATAGTACTGCTGTAATTCTTCAATGCATTCGGATCTGTGCCTGGAAGAAGCTGTCCACTACCGTGTCCAAGACATTCATGAAGGTCTGTATGGAGGTCGTCGCAACGGTCTCCGTATTTACGAACCATAGCCACAACATCCTTGTCTATCGCAAACTCGTCAAGGAATCCGTTTCCCTTTCCAGCCTCGTTGTATGCGTGTGTTATGTTGCTGATGGTGATGCTCTTTGAACCATACTGAGCACGAATCCAATCCGCATTTGGAAGGTTGATACCGATGGCTGTAGATGGATATTCATCTCCTCCGAGCATAGCAGCACAGATAACATTTGCCGTTACACCCTTGACAATCTTCTTGCGGAAACGAGGATCAACAGGAGAATGATCTTCAAACCATTGTGCATTCTGACATATTGTCTGAGTACGATGACAAGCCTCTATGTCCTTGTATTCTACAATTCCTTCCCATGAAGCCTTTATGCCAAGAGGATCACCATAAACCTCAATGAATCCGTTGATGAAGTCGATATTGCCTTCAAGTTCCTTCAGCCATTCAATGGAATAGTGGTCAAAGATACGGAGATCGCCTGTCTTGTAGTATTCTATGAGCAGGGAAATAATCTTACGTTGCTGCTCGTTCTCTGCATATTCGGAAGCCTTGCTAATGTTCTCTACTATATGCTCGATTATATCGGAATACTTACCGCCAATGCGCCATACTTCCTCATGGATTGAACCGTTAGCATCCTTTATGAGTGTTGAGTTAAGACCGTAAGAAGGAGGTTCAGGATCATTCTTGTCGGATAGGGTAGAGTAATAGTCCTCCACTTCCTGCTGTGATACGTTCTCGTAATAGTTGCAGGCAGAAGTTTTGATAAGATCTTCATTATCTGCCTTGTTTACTCTCTTTGATAAAATATTAGGATTGAAGATGATAGGAGTAATCTGTTCAAGTATTTCCTCTGCTTCATTTCCGAGAGTCTTACGAACGATATCCTCAAAGAAAGACTGTGAAAACTCTGGCTTGAACTTCTCGCAGCCATAGTGATGATATATGCCATTTGAGAACCATACACGCTTCAGATACTCCGTGAGCTTGTCGAACTCTGGAGTACCTGTAAGGTCATTCTTATGAGTTGTGTAAATTCTCTCAAGTGAATTACGGATAAGCAGGTTATACTTGCCAAACTGGTCAAAGGTGATATCCCTTCCCCAGAGCGTGGCTTCTGAGAGATAGTAGATGTATAGCTTTTGATTAAGAGATAATGCCTCGAAGCCAGGCAACTGGTATCGTAGCATCTGTATGTCGGCGAAGCGTTCGCCCTGATATTGAAAGTTATTCTTCATTTTTCCTGTTTATTTCAAGGAGCAAAGTTAAGAAAAAAAAATGACACCACCAAAATTTTTCATATTTCCTTGTTATTGTCAGGGATTTTGATTAATTTTGTACGCAAAGTCAATAATAATCATCATTCAACATTATTATGAAACAATTATTATTTTTCATTTGCGCTTTATTTGGCTGTATTAATACGGCTAAGGCACAGGTGACGATTTCCACTTCTGATTTGAAGGGTACAAAGTGGCAAACGGCAGATCAATATAATAAGCAATCAAAGACGTACTATGAATATACTCAAGATGCAGAAATTCGGCATGAGGATGACGGCAATACTATTGAATCTCCATACTATTTGACAGATACTGTACCTAGCAAATTTGATTATGCAAGAGTCGGCAAATCCACTAAAGGGTGCTACCTCATAGCAATCAACACAAAATTAGATATTTTATACTGTTTTTCTATTCGCTCTTTTGACAAAACAGATGGAACTATGGTTTTGCAAAGTTGGGATGCGAATTTGCATATGGGGGATGCACTTCCTGGACTCTATATTTTGATACCAAGCGATAAACCACGAAACCAGTATGTCAATCCTCCAGTCTCAGATAATTGGTAAGTGCTATTATAGGATTGGTGCACATTAATGCAATTTCAGCATTTATGTCTTTCCCTTCTTCCTCCTAAGATACTCCATACATACTCCATAGTTTCGATGAACAAGCGATGGAGTAGTAACGGGGGGAAGAGCGGAATCAGAGCGAAGGTATAGCGGAAACAAAAAAGAGTGTGGAGCTTGGAACTCCACACTCTTCTGTAGGGGCGTTATTGATTATTGTCTTTACTCTTTGTTGTTTTTCCTTTCCTCTCCCGGAGTTATTCTGTAAACCTTGAGGTACATTCTGTGCATAGTCATGCGGTTGCAGAAGCCTGATTGTATGGCTATGTCCTCAAGAGTATCATCCTTGTGTGCTGGGGATTTCAACAGACGACGTGCATGATAGACACGTTGTCGGTTCACATAATCATAGAAGGAAGTCCCGAACTCCTCCTTGAATATCGTTGATATCCTTGCAGGGGAGATATCCAGTTCTTGGGCAAGCGTTTCCCGAGAGAAATGAATGTCGCGGAACATGCGGTTGTCGCGTATCAAGGTCTTAATCCTTGAGGCAAGTTCCTTGTGGTTGTAGATTTTGTGCATTGAAAAGAAAGGCCCCCTCACCTGCCCTGTGGGCGTCCTCTCCCCAAGGGGCGAGGCGAAAGTTTCCTTTGTTCGCTAAAAAAATGTGATTGAAAATACTAACTTTTCCCTCGCCCCTTGGGGAGAGGGTGTCACATAGTGACGGGTGAGGGGCCGTAGTTGGATGGGCTATACACTCATCTTCACATTTCCATCAATCCCCACCACAATATTGATATGATATGATGTGTACGTGTCTGGAGTTGAGAGGATAGCTACAAACGTAACCTCTTCGGGGGTAGCCTTCTCTATGATAATATCAGAAAGAATACACTTGTCGATGTATTCCTTTGGCACGTGAGCCGAGAAATCCTTCTTACGGTAGTCGCGGTTGATAACCTTTCTCGCACCATCGTACAAAGCGATATGGATGATGTTATCAAAGTAAGCGTGGTCAACAGTTACGCCATCATCGTTTACACTTTGATGATACACCTTGAATGTGGTTGGGTTTACCTGAACATAGGCATGCAGGCGCTTGTCACCAACAGATAGGATAGAATCGCGCTTAATGAGCTCTCCCTGATTGATGTGCCCTATGGATTTCTTTATTTTCTCGAAGAGAGAAACCAAACTTTTATCATCAGATTTGACAAGAGATATCTCATCGCCATCGTTGTTTACGAAGCGAAGTACATGATCGGAGAGCTTGTTAAGATGGTACTTGGTAGGATGTGAACTTTCAAGGTAGAGCGTGTCTGCATAAACATGAAATCTTACAGGCTCACTTAGGGAGTCTGTATAATAAATCGTGTCTCCCTTTGCGCGGAATACGCAATTCCCTTCAAGTTCATCAACCCAGATTCCTTGTATTGTTTCTTTTGCTTCAAGGTCTTCGGTTGGGGTGTTGTTTTTCTCTGGAGTGTTTCCACAGCTCGCCATTATGGCTATGATGGAAATTCCTATGATAAAAGTTTGTATTTTTTTCATATGTTGGGTGCAAATATAATAAAAAGATTCTGAAAGAAGAAAAGATTTGGTGGATTTTTTTTTGAAAAAAATAATTATGTTTTTTGTTTCTAAAATATTTGCTTTATTCGAGAAAAATTTTTAACTTTGCAACTCCAATGGTAGAACTGGCAAAACATATTGAAATACTTCTCCTCAACAATGATTGCGTCATTGTTCCAGGGTTTGGTGGGTTTATGGCTCACCATGTTGATGCTATATATGATGAGGAGGAGAACCTGTTTTTGCCACCTAGTCGTACACTCGGCTTTAATCCACAACTTTATATTAGTGACTCTCTCTTAGCTCAGTCGTATGTTGAGGCATACGATATAAGCTATCCTGATGCTGAAAAGCGAATTGAGGCTGAGGTTTCCGAGATGCGCCAGACTATCAACAATCAAGGTTTCTTTGAACTCCCAGATATTGGTATCATTCAGCGAAATGATGATGGAAACCTTGAGTTTGAGCCATGTTCTGCTGGAATCCTGACTCCTGAATTGTATGCACTCACGTCATTTGAGTTTAAGACAATCAGCATGTTTGCTGAAAAGCCAGAAGAGGTGTTGACTGCATCGGTGATGCCTATAACTACTATGGAGGAGAAGGTCATTGTTGAATCTGAGCAGGAAGATGCAAAGGATGTATATGATGAAGAAGAGGAAACCGCAGATGTAGTAACTATCAAGGTTGCAACGCTTAAGAAGATTGCAGCTGCTGCTGTTGTACTGTTGGTTGTTGTATTTGCCGTACTTCCTTATGGCGATTATAACTTTGATGGATTTCAGAAAAGCTCTATAGATACCGGACTTCTGACTAAGGTGATGCCTAAGGCTCAAACTACAACTCCTGATGAACTTGGTTCTATAAAGGTCATCAACAATGCCGTTGTACGTACAAACCGTACAGAAGCAGAGAATAAAACTGTGACAGAAGCCGAGAATCAGAAAACCACAGATAACAGCAATAAGGTTGCAGAGAGCAATCCTACTTTCGTAATTGTTCTTGCAAGTCGTGTTACCAAAAACAACGCGGAGGCTTATGTTTCCTCTCTCAAGAGAAAAGGTGTGAAAGATGCAAGAGTTATTGCTGCAAGCAACGGTAGTAAGGTCGTATGTGGTAAGTATTCTTCTGAGAGTGAGGCAATGGATGGTGCTCGCGAACTTAGGGAAATGTCATCAGAATTCAGCGATGTCTGGGTTATGGAGACAATGGATTAGAAAACTAAACTCACATGAAACGAGTAAGATGTCCTAAATGTGATAACTACATCACGTTTGATGAAACGAAATATAGCAATGGTCAGTCATTGGTATTCCAGTGTGACTATTGTGGTAAGGAGTTTGGCATACGTATAGGTGTGTCAAAACTCAGAAAACAGCAGAAAGACGAGAATCCTACGGCAGAAGAAACAGATGAAGGATGCGGTGCTATCATCGTGATAGAGAATGTGTTCCACTACAAGCAGGTACTTCCATTGAAGATGGGAGATAATATTATCGGTAGATATATGAAAGGCTCAAAGTGCAACACGCCTATTGAAACCAATGATCCTTCAATCGATATGAACCATTGCATCATCAATGTTAGCCGTGACAAGCGTGGTAACCTGAAGTATGTGCTTCGTGATGGTCCGAGCTATACAGGCACTTTTGTTGATAATGAGATTCTCGGCGATCGTGAACGAAGAGTTATAGAGAACGACACTCTTTTCACGATAGGTGCTACATCAATTATTCTAAAGACAAAAGGAAACGAAGAGACCTGTGAATAATGAAAAGTGAATAGTGAAGAATTTAGTTGGTATTGCATGTAGAGGGCGTTAATCGTCTTTTGACAATAAGGTGTAATAAAAATTCTTCACTCTTAGTTCTTCACTTTTTATATAATTCGTAATTATAAAAATATGGTATTCTATTTCTCAGCAACAGGCAACAGTAAATGGGCGGCACAACAGCTTGCAGCCAAGACTTGTGACAAAGTCGTTTCTATTGTTGATGCACTACAGGATGGTGCGTCTTGTGAGTTTGCTCTCAAGGCTGGTGAGAAAGTAGGATTCGTATTCCCTGTACATGGATGGCGTGTGCCAAGTATTGTACATAGGTTTATCTCAAGTCTCAACTTGTTGAACTATCATGAGAGTACCTATACCTATGCCCTCTGCACTTGTGGTGATAGTGCAGGAGAGATAATGAAGCTTCTCGCCGAGCATTTGAAACATTTGCGTCTTCATCTTAATGCTTCCTATACCATTGTCATGCCTGAGAGCTATATCGGTCTCCCATTCATGTATCTTGATAAGGAAGCACGCGAAAAGGAAAAGATTCGCAATGCAGCCATGAGGTTGGAGAAATTCTCTGAATGGATCAATGAAAGCCGTGGTGGTGAGCATCTTGACAAGGGCGCATTACCAAGTTTGTACAGCGGATTCCTTGGAGGTTTCTTCCATAACCATCTTGTTACCGACAAGCACTTCTCTGTAGATAGGAAGAAGTGTATAGGCTGCAAGAAATGCGAGAATATATGTCCTGTGGATGATATCAAATGCACGGACGACAATATTCCTGTATGGCAACATAATGACAGATGCATGACATGCTATGCCTGCTTGCATCATTGTCCTTCTAATGCCATCTCATGGGGATGGTTTACTTCTGGCAAGGGACAATACGTCAAGAAATAATATAAAAAATTACGCTAACACTAACAACTACTTATATAATATGAATCCTAAAAAACTATTGTTCTTTCCCCTTCTCATACCTCTTGCGGTATTTGGTCAGAATAGGAACAATCCAAATGGTATCTGGCGTGATATCAATGGTGTGCACGATGTGACGGAGGATTCCATTGATATAGCCAACGAGGTACGCCCTGTACCCGGTTCTACTCGTAAAGGTGATAATCCTGTGATATTCCTTGTTGGCAACTCTACCATGCGAACAGGTACGCGTGGAAATGGTGATAACGGTCAATGGGGCTGGGGATATGAAGAACATAAATACTACGATGAGAATAAAGTAACAGTGGAGAATCAGGCCCTTGGCGGTACAAGTCCACGCACTTTCTATAAGTTACCATTCCTTTGGAAAACCATTCTTGGTGGAGTGAGGAAGGGTGATTATGTATTTCTCGAACTTGGACATAATGATAACGGACCTATAGACACTATTCGTGCGCGTTCAAGTTACCGTCCAGAAGGCAAGATAAGTCTGTCATCTGACAGTACTATTATATTTAATAAGGTAACACAGCGTCAAGATACTGTATATACCTTTGGCGGATATATGCGTCGTTTCATTAACGAAACTCGTGCGAAGGGAGCTGTACCTGTGCTTTTCACTCTTACTCCTCGAAATGCTCGTGAGGAAGGCTCTGACAGAATACAGCGTAAGCTCAAGGATTTCACTCCTGCCATCTTTGCTTTGGGTGAGGAAATGAAGGTTCCCGTTGTTGATCTCAACGATATCTCTGCTACAAAATTGGAGAAGTTCAGCAAGTGGAAGGTGGATTATCATTTCTATCTCGACAAGATACACACTTCTGCCTATGGTGCAAGACTTAATGCTGAATCCGCAGCACAAGGTATTGAAAGATTGACTCTCGATGAGTCTTATGACGCATTTGAACGTGCTCGTCTTGAGGAACTTAAGACCTATATATTAAAGAGTAAGCTTTATCGTCATGATTCTCTTGAAGCCAAGTTTATGTCACTGGAACCAAACAACTATGACAAGGATGGTAATGTGATTCCAAAGACAAAGACTGAGGAAGAGAAGAAACAGAAGACTCGTGTTTTCCTCTGTGGAGATTCTTCTGCTAAGAACAAGGATAAGGAGCTTGATGGTATGTGGGGATGGGGCTCACAAGGCTATACCATATTTGATGAGTCTAAGTGTACATTTATCAATGCTGCAAGATCTGGCCGTTCTTTGCGAACATATAATACAGATGGATTATGGCATGAGGTATATACCGTACTTCGTCCTGGTGACTATGTACTTATACAGTTTGGTCATAACGATATAGGTCCTATTGATAACAAGAAGGAACGTGGAGAGATTGCTTGTGTAAAGGATACATCACATGTATATCGTATGGCAAGCAACGGAAAATATAGGGTGATATATTCATTCGGTTGGTATCTTCGCAAGATGATCGATGATTGCAAGGAGAAGGGAGCTATTCCTATTATCCTCTCTTTGACTCCTCGTAACGAATGGAATGATGGTGACGGCGAAGTTCATGGTACATTCTATCCTGTTTTGCAGAAGAAAGGACGCAGCTATATTGAGCGACGTGGTGACAACTTTGTACCTCAGTGGTGCTACGAGGTGGCTCAGGAACAAGGAGTGGAGTTTGTTGATATACATAACATCACAGGTGACTGGTTTGATAAGTATTGTGGTATGGAGACTATTGCCATAGGCTACTTTAATCACGACCACACACATAGCAGTCTAAAGGGAGCAAGAATAAATGCCTATAGTCTTGCTAAGGGATTGCAGAAAAACAAGAGTCCACTTACTGCTCTGTTGAAGAAGAAACCGGGAGTTGTGGTCAAGCCCGTAAAATATAAATAGAAAGAACAAAAAGTTTCGTAAATGATATTTATCGTTTGCGAAACTTTTTCTTTATGAATAATCCTGATTCCGCAGATTTAATCCGTTGATTATTGTTTAATGCGAGAAAATTGCTCAAAAATCGATAATAAATCGAATTTTATTTGGTGTTTTGCATGATTTACTATATCTTTGGAGCGATAATTCTAAAACCCTAATAAGTATGAAAAAATTTCTGTTTATTATTGGTTCTTTGAGGACAAAGTCTTTTAACCGACAAGTTGCTAATGAGGCTAAGAATGCTATCGGTGATCGTGCAGAAGTATCGGAACTTGATTATAGCGACCTCCCGCTACTTAATCAAGATATTGAACAGCCCGAACCTGCGGCAGTATCTCGAATCCGTAAAGCCGTTAGCGAGTCTGATGCCATTTGGATTTTCACACCTGAATACAACCTTAGTTATCCGGGACATTTGAAGAATTTGCTCGATTGGCTCTCACGCCCTGTCATTCCTATGGACTATGGAACACCAACATGCATCAATGGAAAACGTGTGGCTATAAGTGGAGCAGGTGGTAAGGAGGCAACAGCCAATTCTCGTGCAAAGCTCACGGAATTGCTTACGTTCATCAAGGCAAAAGTGCTACCTGAGCAGATAGGTATTGCTGTTCCTGCAGAGGCGTGGGGTACGGATGTCCTTATCCTTACCGATGAGCAGAAAGTAGAATTGAAGGCTTTAGCAGACAAACTCGTGAATTAATTAGTAATCGACAATAAAACAGTATAATATGAAGAAATTTGAATTAATGGCATTGCCGTATGCATCAGAGGCTTTGGAGCCTGTGATTAGTAAACAAACGTTGGAGTTTCATCATGGGAAACATCTGGCAGGGTATGTAAATAATCTCAATGGACTATTGGAAGGAAATCCGTTGGCTGATCTTTCGCTTGAAGATATAGTATGTAAGTCAACAGGCGGAATACTGAATAATGCAGGGCAGATTATGAACCACAATCTGTATTTTGGACAGTTTTGTGCACCCAAGGCAGACAACAAGCCTGTTGGCAAATTGGCAGAGGCTATCGCTCGTGACTTTGGCTCATTTGAAGTATTCAAGGATGAGTTTCAGAAAAAGGGAGCTACTCTGTTTGGTTCTGGTTGGGTATGGCTATCTGCTGATAAAGAAGGCAAATTGATAATAACGCAGGAAACAAATGCTGCTAACCCTATACAGAAAGGTTTGAACCCTCTGCTTACCTTCGATGTCTGGGAACATGCCTATTACCTTGACTACCAGAATCGCCGTCCTGACCATCTTGCTGCTCTCTGGCAGATTATTGATTGGAATGTGATAGAAACGCGTTTTTCAAAGTAAATTAACGTGAGTTCGACAAATTGCCTTTATAGCAAACAACAAGCTGTTTTTAATTCATCGATCACGTTAGATTAATTCTTTTGAACACGGAAAACAAGGAATGGACGGAAACGTCCGTTTCTTTTGTGGCTTCTGTGTTCAAAAGACAGAAGGTTCCAAGTCTTATGTTACTCTTATGTAGTTCTTATGCTGTTCTTATTTAGCTCTTATTGGGAATGGGACTTGGAACGGACTTACAACGGATTTATAACGGTATTAGAACGGACCTATAGTTTTGATTCATATTGGACTTACACTGGAATCATAGTGGAGTTAGTAAGGGCATATTGATTTAGTTATAATTTTACTGAAAAATAATAAGGGAAGCGGATTTATCTGATGTATCTGATAGCTGGCGCAGTAATATTATCGCGTTTTTTCAGATAAAACAGATAAATCCGTTTCCCTTTTCGTTGTAACTCTGAAAAAAAAAAATTAGAACAACTCTGCAACTCATCACCCGTAGCGTTGTAATAGCTTATGCTTCAGAGAGTTGTAGCGGTGATTCATTTTTATAACTCGTCACCCACTCATCACCCTTGCGCTTGTATTACCTTGATATAGAGTGATTTGAAGAGAAATTTCACTCGTCACCCTAAAAACGTTGACAAGTGGTGACGAGTGAATTAACCTTCTATATTACACATTCTCAGCAAGATACAAGGATTTGGGTGACGAGTGGGTGACGAGTAAAATTAAATGAACCACCGCTGTAACGATAAGAGCCACAATAACTTGCAGCGTTTCGGGTGACGAGTTGCAGAGTTGTCCTAAAATTCTTTTTTTCAAGTCGTTAAACTGCGTTTGTTGACATCATTCTAACCTGCATAATTCATAGGGGGGTCTCATCTCTGAATTTGTAGCTGTTTATCTTATG
>CAMKEM010000040.1 GCA_946411565.1 uncultured Prevotellaceae bacterium
ATTAGATGCCAGCAGCAAAGTCGAATACTCGCTCTAAGCGTCAGCAGAATCAGATTGACACTACGCTCGGACACATGCCTCCTCAGAACATTGAGATTGAGAAGCGTGTGCTCGGTGCACTTATGATTGACGTTGATGCCTTCTCCGTGGTTAGTGAACTTCTCCGTCCAGAGACATTCTATGATCCACGTCACCAGAAGATATTCCACGCTATACAGCAGCTCAACGTGCGTGAGTTGCCTGTGGATATCGTTACTGTTATCGAGGAACTGAAACAGGAAGGCACTCACGACGAGGTGGGTGCACCAAGCTATATCATCGACCTTTCTGCAGGCACTGTTTCGTCTGCCAACATTGAGTATCACGCTCGTGTACTTGCCCAGAAATTCGTTGCACGACAACTCATTAACTATGCAAGCAACATTGAGGGAAAGGCATTTGATGAAAGCTCTGATATTGACGAACTCATGCAGGAGGCAGAAGGCTCGCTCTTCGAACTCTCGCAGAAGAATATGCGTCAGGACTACACCCAGATTGCTCCTGTTGTGCTTCAGGCAAAGGATTTGCTTCTCAAGGCTTCGCAGAACGATGGCGGTATGACTGGTGTGCCAACTGGCTACTATAAGATGGACGAGATAACGTCTGGTTGGCAGGCATCCGACCTTATTATCCTTGCAGGACGTCCTGCCATGGGTAAGACCTCTTTCGCCCTCTCTCTTGCGCGAAACATTGCCGTTGACTATGATGTGCCTGTAGCCTTCTTCTCTTTGGAAATGAACAACGTTCAGCTTGTCAACCGTCTCATATCCAACGTGTGTGAGATTCCTGGTGGCAAGATTCTGAGCGGTAAACTTTCCGACGATGAGTGGCAGCGCTTTGACTCTAATATTGATAGACTGTCCAATGCCCCAATCTTCGTTGACGATACCCCTGGTCTCTCGGTCTTCGAGCTTCGTACTAAGGCACGCCGACTGGTGCGTGAGAAGGGCGTAAAGATGATAATGATTGACTACCTCCAGCTGATGAACGCTAACGGAATGAACTTCAACAGCCGTCAGGAAGAGGTAAGTATGATCTCTCGTTCGCTCAAGGGACTTGCCAAGGAGCTTGACATTCCAGTTCTTGCCCTCTCACAGCTCTCTCGTGCCGTTGAGCAGCGTCCGGGTACTGATGGTAAGGTGCCACAGCTCTCCGACCTCCGTGAATCAGGAGCCATAGAGCAGGATGCCGATATGGTGCTCTTCGTTCACCGTCCAGAGTACTATCACATTCTTCAGGATGAGCAGGGTAATGACCTTCACGGTATGGCTCAGATCATCATAGCTAAGCACCGTAAGGGTAGTACAGGTACTGTTCTCCTCAACTTCCGTGGTGAGTTCACACGCTTTGCTAATCCAGAGGATGCTGCCAGCATTGCACCACCACCACCAGACGGAGGTGAGTATCGTGGCTCTGCACTCGACGATCCATTCGTAGGCCCACCAGAAGGAGCACCATTCTAAGGATTAAGTGAAGTGTGAAAAAAATTGCCTAACAGACATTAATTGGTAATTATCTGCTGAAGCTTATCAAGCTAAAGCAACTTGTAATTAGTAAATTGTAATTTTTCTTTGATGATGAAAAAGATTATCTCAATTCTCAGTCTTGTGCTGATGATAGCATGTTGTAACTTTGGGTTTACTTCATGCAGTAAGGATGATGAGGGGATGAGCGACGAGGAGGCTCTAAAGATTCTTGTCGGAACTTGGTATTCTCAGGATACGCAATACTATAGTGCCAGTCATCTGCTTACCAAGCCTCAGTATGTCTTTGACGCAAACAAAAAGTTCGTCTCAACGGTTAAGGATATAATTGTAAATCCTAAATCTACGGATACTGACAAGGACGGGGTATTGGTGAAGTATGAAGGTACGTATTCTGTTTCTAATGGAAAGATGACATTGCGTTTTGAAAGGGAATGTGAACCGAGCAAATACAAGGATTCTAACTGGCATTCATGCGATGATGTCAGGGAATACGTCTTTGAGCTGTTGGAAAATGAGGGTATTAATATCTTACATATGACCACAACAGACCAAAAGACAGGAAAATTCTATTATAAGATTAAATAAGCTCTGGTGAATCTGATTGATCACGCACTTTGGTGTTGAGATTTGTTGCAGACTCACAGACCACAGGGAAGTAACTGACGATAATTTCCAATTTAAATGTTTCTTTTTATTGGAAAAAGATTGGTAAGATTGGAAATTATTGTCAGTAAAAAAGCAACTTGCTGCCATAAAGAAAATTCTTCAATTTCGTTAAGGGATAACAATTTTATTTTCTTATTTTATATCAAAATTAATTACATTAAGTTACAATGAAAAAAAATTTATCAATGCTCAGCTTTGTGCTGATGCTCATGTGTGTTGGTTTTGTGTTCACCTCATGTGGTGATGATGACGACGATTTTGATCCGAATAATCCCATTGTAGGCACTTGGTTGACAGAGGAAGAGATGGGTGTCTATGGCATGGCCACCTTTAAGAACAATGGTGAATGGGTTATACGTGTTCATTTCCCTGATAATCTTATGAAGGATGAGTTTTTTAAACAGAGTTATGAGAAGGCTCATCCTCAAATAGAAGGTACATATTCTGTGAGTGGCGATAAAGTTAATGTTATTGTAACCAAGTGTGAAGTGGCTGGAATGGATGTTGCGAAAATGGTTAAAGTTAATTCGCAGACGATGAAGTATTCTATTAGCAAAGATAATAAGAGGCTAACTCTGACGTATAAGGATTTCTATACAGGTCAAAATGTAACAGAGAAGTACACAAGAAAGTAATAGCTTCATATCAAAAAAAGGACAGATGTCAAGATGATATCTGTCCTTTTTCTGTTGCAATGGTATGATCTTGGTTATAATGCTTGATTCTTGAAATTGCTTGATTATCAGCTGTATGCAAATGAATTACGCTAAAAATGCCCTTGCAACACTTCTGAAAATAATTTGATTATTTCTTGGCGGTCATAAATAATATCATTACCTTTGCAAACGTTAATTCAAAAACATTTCATTATGGCAAAAGGAAAGAAAACCTGCAAGATTCTCAAGGAGATTCGTCGTCAGATAGCAGAGGCGAATGATATAGAGTATGTCGTTGAGGAATGCCAGTACAAGGGCGATTGTCTCGGCACTTGCCCGAAGTGCGAGGCAGAAGTCCGCTATCTCGAACAGCAGTTGCACCAGCGTCAGTTGCTTGGTAAGGCAGTAATGGTGGCAGGCATTTCTGCAGGTTTGCTTAGCCTTAGTTCATGTGGAAATGAGATGTACGACCAGATTAACACTTCTGAAGAAGCGGAGGTAATACGAGGTGGTAAAGAACCTGTATTTGACTTTGTTGGAGAGATGGTCGAACAAATGCCGGCATTCCCTGGTGGAACGGCAACTTTGATGAAGTTCCTTTCTGAAAATATGAAATACCCAGAACAAGCAGAAAAAGAGAGAATTCAAGGAAGGGTTATATGTACGTTTTACGTTGAAAAAGATGGTTCGATTTCTGATATAAGTGTTGCAAAATCTGTTCATCCTCAACTTGATGCAGAGGCAGTTCGTGTTTTATCTCTTATGCCTAAGTGGATTCCTGGAAAGCGAAATGGTGAGCTTACTAAGGTAAAATACACTTTTCCTATAACTTTCCGCTTAGAGGCAGACACAGATTCAACTAAAATAAACAAGTGATAACTATGGCAAAAGGAAAGAAAACCTGTAAAATCCTCAAGGAAATTCGCCGTCAGATAGCAGAGGCGAACGATATAGAGTATGCCGTTGAGGAATGCCAGTATAAGGGCGATTGTCTCGGCACTTGTCCAAAATGCGAGGCTGAGGTTCGCTATCTTGAACAGCAGTTGCACCAAAGGCAGTTGCTTGGTAAGGCTGTGGTCTTGGCTGGTGTATCTGTCGGAATGTTTACGCTGAGTAGTTGCAATTCCAATAGTAAGACTATGGGTGAAACTACAAATGATACAACTAAGGTGTTCTATGATATAGAAAATGGGACAATGGGTATATCAGAACCTATTGATGTTTATGAATATCCTAAGATTAAAATTGAGAAGTTATCTAATTCTGAATCTTTGAAGATAAAAGTTGAAGGAGAAATTAAGAATGGATGTACTCCAATTGTATCAGAAAATTATCTCTTTGATAAGATTAGGTCTTTGGATAAAAAAGGGAACAATAGCAGTAATTCTGAGAATAATGTAGAAATCTATGAAATTGTAGAAGAAATGCCGTCATTCAATGGAGGTATGGATGCTTTGGTAAAGTTCTTTGAAGCTAATTTGAAATGTCCTCAAAACGTGGATAAGGAGTGTTCCAATGGTGAAGTGACATGTAACTTTATTATTAATGAGGACGGTTCTATTTCCGATATTAGGGTAAAAAAGAAATATCAGCTTCATACATTATGGGATGCGGAAGTAGTTCGTGTTATATCCACTATGCCGAAATGGAATCCTGGTAAGCATGATGGCAAACCCGTAAAAGTTGAATATTCTTTGCCTGTAAGTGTACATATTCAGTAACTATGTCAAACTCTGAACTTATAGGCAGAATGATAGGCATCTCTCGTCATCGCTTGGCGATTGATGGTGAGGGCGTTACTACACTCGTGGCATTCCACGGATGCCCCTTGCGCTGTAAGTATTGTCTCAATCCGCAGAGCCTATCAAAAGAGACGCAATGCATTGAGCGTACCGTAGAGGAATTGATAGACGAGGTGCGTATTGACCAACTCTATTTCCTTGCCACTGGTGGAGGCATAACCTTCGGCGGTGGAGAGCCTTTGCTTAACTATGCGTATATCAAGGCTTTTTGTCAACAATGCCCTAAGGAGTGGCGCATATCAATAGAGTCAAGTCTCAACGTGCCACGTAAGAACGTGGAGGAGGTTCTGCCATTCGTAAAGGAGTGGATTATTGATATAAAGGATATTAATTCTGATATCTACAAGGCTTATTCTGGTATCAGTAACGAGCGAGTGATTGATAATCTCAGGTGGTTAGCCTCTGAGCATCCAGACTTGCTTGCAAGCATCACAATCCGACTTCCTCATATTCCCGACTATAACACCGATGACGATAGAAACAAAAGCCAGGCGTTCCTTGAAACGCTTGGCTACACTAAATTTGATCGCTTTGAGTATATTGTAAGGTGAGTGCGAAGTCCTTACAATCGCAACTTCGTTGCTTAGTTCTGTAACAAAAATTATCCTCTATTGCTCATCAAGCTACGCAAGTTCCCGACGATGACCAGAGATTTTAACTCGGAAATTTTATTATTTATTGACCACAGATTTCCCTGATTTCAATCACGAGCGTAAGCGAAAATATCCCCTTTAATCTGTGTTATCTATGGCCAAAAATGATAGAATTGTTGTCTGGATTTTAAACACAAAGACGCTGAGACGCAAAGATTTATTTTGAAATAAAAAACGTGAGTTCGACGAATTGCCGAGATGGCAAACAGCAAGCTGTTTTTAACTGACAATAATTACCAATCTTATTCCAATAAATTCATTTCTTTGAACACGAAAAACACGGAATTAACGAAACCTCCGTTTCTTTTGTGTCTTTAGTGTTCAGGAAAATATACTCCGCATCTTAGCGTCTTTGCGTTTGAAATTATTATTTATTGGTTGAAGATTGGTAAGATTGGTAATTATTGTCAGTTAAAAGTAGCTTGCTACTTGCTATAAAGGAATTCGTCGAACTGACGTTAATAATTAATGCAATATTAATGTGGTATTCGTGATAATTAATGTAGATTCGCAAAAGCGAAAACATATAATGTCCATTAATATCACATTAATATCGCATTAATTTTTCTGAACGTAAAGTTCACGGAACTTCCGTCTATTTTGTGTTTTCCGTGTTCAAAAATAAATTTACCATTGTAATTTTATTTTATGCAATATTGGCAATTTTAATGGCATTGAGCCATATTTTTCATCAAAAACTACCCTAAAAAATGCACGATTTTTCGTAAATTTATTGTCTTATGCGTGCATATTTTTAATTGAAATAATTGAAATAATCGCGTTTTTCTTTG
Organism: uncultured Prevotellaceae bacterium; assembly: GCA_946411565.1. Classification (GTDB taxonomy): domain Bacteria; phylum Bacteroidota; class Bacteroidia; order Bacteroidales; family Bacteroidaceae; genus Prevotella. Next base: position 6,095 of record CAMKEM010000040.1, read on the forward strand.
ATTTTTTTTGTGACATTTTCACTCTATTTTCTGGTGTGATTGACAATCATTTTACTGTAAAAGTTGACATTTCACCAGAATGATTGAACGTTTTATTGAAAAATAGCGCATTTATGCAATGCGTTCTGTATCAGCTAAATATTGGTCGTGCTATGTCGTAAAATTTCAATTATTTCAATTATTTCAATTAAATTTTGGACACACACTATAATGTGCTTATAACTTTAATATTTATATATATATTTAAAAATATATATATAAATATTATTATAATAATCAGGTTTTCGTGAAGGGGGAGAGATATGCGTGCATTTTTTATTGAAATTATTGAAATAATTGAAATTTGGGGGTATATATGGGGTACAAACGGGTAACCCAAATTTTGAAGGAAACGGGTATAATATAATTGGGCGGTGAAAGTAAAAAGGCAAGTTCGTGGAATATCTCAAGAAAAAAAAGTTGGCATTTACCCTTGTTTTTTTCGGGTTTTTGAGTATAAGTAAGTAGAGGGCAAAGAAAAAGAGCGACAACAACCAATCTCCTATGTAGCTCCATAGTAAATCCGTAGTAAATTCCGATCAAATCCCATCCTGTGATAGGACTTGGATAGGCGCCAGAAGGGAAGTGAGGAATGAAGTAATGGAGTGGGGGAGTGAATGACAGCAAGCAGCGCAGCACATCACATCATACTTTTTGCCAACAGCGGTTGGCTTGAAAAATATCGGAATTGAAATTCGTCGAGATTTGTCGCAGGCACATTGACCATTGAGAAGTAACTTGCCTTAAAAGAGTAAAAGGCAGATACCTTTACGATACCTGCCTTTACTATTTTGTTAATTGCAATTTGTTCTTTTACTTACGCGAGAACGATTCCGCCTTCTGCGCTTGTTACCTTACCTTCTTTGAAAAGCCAGCCGAGACCGAGATATGCCTCTTCTGCGGTAATCTTTGCAGTCTTAGCGATCTCTGCTACTGAGAGAGCCTTGTCGGACTTTGCGAGTGCCTGATAAACGTCACCAGCCTTGAAACCTACGTTCTCTGCATTGATTGTAATCTCTGCTGCCTTAGGGGTTGCAGCCTTCTTTGTAGTCTTTGGCGCTGCAGCAGTCTTTGTAGATGCCTTTGTTGTCTTCTTTTCTGCCATAGTTTAGAAAATTTTGTTATCTGACGAAGTCAGTGTTAATAATAAGTGTCTAATTAATACATCTGCAAAATTACTCAATTTTTCCAATTGCTATTGGTTAAACTGCGCAAATTATTGTAATTCCGATATTTATTTGATATTTGTCAATGCAAATGTGCACGCAAACAATCAATTTACTTACAATTTCACCTTCTTCTTTACGTAGGCACTTTCGTTACTCATTCTATCAAGAACTGTCACTACGTATGTGTATCTTGTTCTGCCGTCGCGATATGGCAAACGATAGTATGGTGCCTTGGTTATGGCTACTATATGACTTGGGTCTTCAATGTTGATTGGTTCGCCAAAGTCAAAGCGATATACAACGTATTTGTAGGCTGCATCTCTCCAGTCGCGGCTTTGAGGACCTTCCCATACGAGTACATAGCCATCTTCTGTCCAGAGTGCTCCGAGATTCTGTGCCCTTGCTGGTGGTCTGTTGTCGATGAACGGCATACGTGGCTGTAGGGCTGGGAGTCGCCAGTAGTTCTTCTGAAGCATTGTGCCATAGTTGCCCACATTGTCAACGGCAGCCTTAGCATACCAGAGCACGGTGCCGTGCACGTTGCGCATCTGGTTGTGCAGACGGTACTTAGCTTCCATCTGGTGCTTGTTGCGGTCGTAAGGGTCAGCAAACTGCACGGTTCGCTCAATGTCCTCACCAATGAACAGAGGACGACCTGCGCAGTATTTATTCCACCATTGTATGAGAGTCTGGTAGTCGGCTGTAGGATGTCCTATCTGCCAGTAGATCTGAGGTACGCAGTAGTCTATCCAACCATTGTTCACCCACAGCATAACGTCGGCATATAGCTCGTCGTAGTTCTGAAGTCCTGCTGTTTCTGAGCCGTTGTAAGGGTCACTTCGCTTGTTGCGGTAGATACCGAAAGGAGAGACTCCGAACTTCACCCAAGGCTTTATTCTGTGGATTGTCTCGCTAAGCTGCTTTATGAACTGGTTTACGTTGAATCTGCGCCAGTCGCCCTTGTTGGCAATGCCGTTGTTGTATGCTGCAAAGTCTTTGTCGTCGGGAATTACCTGTCCTTCAACAGGATATGGATAGAAATAGTCGTCTATGTGAAAACCGTCGATGTCGTAGCGTTGCACAATGTCTGCTGCCACGTTACAGATGTAGTCACGATTCCACTGATATGCAGGATTGAGTATAAGGAGATTGTCGTAAGAGAAAGCCGCACCAGGGTTGCGCCTTGCCACGTGGGTGTTGGCAAGTACAGCGGTGGTCTTTGTCTTTGCGCGGAATGGGTTTATCCACGCATGAAGCTCCATACCACGTCTATGGCACTCTGTTATCATCCATTGCAGAGGATCCCAGTAGGGCTGTGGTGCTCGTCCCTGTACTCCTGTGAGGAAGCGGCTCCATGGCTCGTATGGACTTGGATAGAGGGCATCGCACTCGGCACGCACCTGAAAGATGATAGCGTTAACGCCTTGCCTCTGCAACACGTTGAGCTGATAGGTGAGTGTTTCTTGCATCTTGGCTGGACTCATACCCTGAAACTGTCCGTTGACGCATTGTATCCATGCACCACGGAACTCGCGCTTATGCTGTGCAACGGCATTAAGAGCAATTGCGCAAAGGGTAAGGATAAGCAGCAGATTTCTTTTCATATTTTTATACATTCTTCTTCAGATAAATATGGTCGGTGATGCAGCGTGGAAGGTTCTCTTCGTAGTGTGTCACCATAATGAGAGTCTTGTTCTTGCGAGCGCAGAAAGTGTCGATGATTTCCTTCACCATCTCACCACGCTCCTTGTCAAGTCCGTGGAGTGGCTCATCGAGGATGAGAAGCTCTGGATCCTTAACGAAGGCACGAGCAAGGAGAATCATACGCTGCTCTCCGCTTGACAGCTTGAGGAATGTCTTTTCTGCAAGGTCCTCAATACCGAATATCTTCATCCATGTGCGGCAAATTTCGTAATCCTTTTCAGACGGTTTTACATAGAGACCTACGGAATCTTTAAGACCACTTGCTACTATGCGTATAGCAGGCATATCACGGTTGTATGCTCGGTGCATCTCTGGTGATACATAACCTATGTGCTTTTTGATGTCCCAGATAGTCTCGCCAGAACCGCGCTTATGGTCAAAGAGCACAATGTCACATGCATACGATTGCGGATTGTCAGCACATACGAGGGAGAGGAGCGTTGACTTACCTGCACCGTTCTGGCCTTTGAGTGCCCAACGTTGTCCGTTCATTACTGTCCAGTTGAGGTCTTTGAGAATAGTGCGCTCGCCGTAGCGTATGCACACGTTATTCATACGCACAACCTCAGAGGTGTGATACTCGTTGTCGTTGTAAGGAAGGTTAAGGATAATATCCTTTAGTTCCTGAGCGAGAGGCTCCTTAATCTTTCCACTATCTACTTTACTCTTTCCCTCTAGATACTCCTTGCGTGTAACTTTTGGCTTTACCACCATATCCTTCACCTCAACAACGTGGGTGATGAAATGAGGAATATCCTCATCCTTGGCAAGAACGAGAATGATCTGAAGGGCACGCTCCTTTGAAATCTGCTCAAGGAGTTCACGAAGCTGCTGACGAGTCTCCTTGTCAAGACCTATGAACGGATTATCCATTATCAGCACTCGTGGATCGCCCATGAGAGTCTTTGCAAGCTGGAACTTACGCAACTCACCTGATGAGAGGAGAATGATGTATTTGTCGAGCAGGTATCTGAGGTTGAAGATGTCGTACAGATGTTCCTTCATTGCACGGCGTTCCTCTGTGTCAGGACCTGTGATGTGATAAGTCTCTTCGAGAAGTTTCTCCACGGTAGGAGTGTTCTCGTCAATGTCATGCTGATTCCAACGCTGCTGAAGGTAGTAGTTGCGGTCGCTGTCACCTCCGTAGCTGTCGCGGAAAGTGATATACTTGATATTGTCAGAAGCCAGACGACTTGTCTTTGGCGAGAAATCGTATTCCACATCCTTCATGAGAAGAGGATGCGCACTTGTTATGATGTCAACGAACATTGACTTGCCAGAGGCGTTGCCGCCTACTATGGCTATGTGTTCTCCGTCAAGGAGAGAGAAATCTACAGGCTGAGCCATACGCCACGCCGGCATACGGGTTACACCCTGATTTATTGAGATGATCATCTATGTTAAATTTTCGGCCTCTCCCCCCGCCCTCCCCCGTAGGGAGGGAGCCGGAGCGCGAAAGGCTGTTTGTTATTATTGATTATGCCTCAAATTCTAATGTAAGCAATTCCCCATTGCCTTCCGGCTCCCTCCCTACGGTGGGAAGTCCGATGTTAATAACATCGGAGTATGTGCCAAGCGGGGGGAGAGGCCACTCTTCTATTTCTTCTTACTTGCTTGCATCGCTGCAAGTAACTGCTCTTTTGGTGACAACTTACGCTTGGCGGTGGTTGTTCCTCCTGTATCGGTTGTTTTTATACCACTTGCCTTACTTTTGTTCTTGATGACGAAGTCCTTCCAACTGGAGTAGTGAACGCCTGTCTCTGGACGGTTCATCTGCATAAAGTGGCAGTAGGCAGCACCGAGGGCGTCAGTAGCATCCATGAACTTAGGCATTTCTTCCTTGTCGAGCTTTAGGATGCGCTGAAGCATTCCTGCTACTTGTTCCTTGCTTGCCGTACCAGTTCCCGTGATTGCCATCTTGATCTTCATAGGTGCATATTCGTGGATAGGTACACCGTGATGTATGGCTGCTGCTATTGCGATGCCCTGCGCCCTGCCGAGCTTTAGCATTGACTGCACGTTTTTTCCGAAGAAAGGTGCCTCAATAGCCATTTCGTCAGGGAGGTATGAGTCTATTATGCCTGTGACACGCTCGAAGATGTGACCGAGGCGCAGATAAGGGTCGTCTTGCTTGCGCATATCAATAACGCCCATAGCCACCATCTCGGCTTTCTGACCTATTGCCTTGATAATGCCATAGCCCATTACGTTTGTGCCTGGGTCAATTCCGAGTATTATCTTCTCGCCTTTTGCCTTGTTCATTTATCTGTCAAGATAAGGGTTGCTTGCGAGTTCATAGCCGATTGTAGTCTGAGGACCGTGACCTGGATAGACTTTCACATCGTCAGGCAACTGTGTCACCATACGCAAAGACTGTATGATCTGGAACATACTGCCACCAGGGAAGTCAGTTCTACCTATTGAGCCTTTGAAAAGTGTGTCGCCAGAGAATGCAACCTTCTCTTTCTCATTGTAATAGAACACTCCACCGCGAGTATGTCCCGGAGTTTCTATTACACGGAACTCCTGATTGCCGAAGCGCACAATGTCGTTATCCTTAACGAATCCGCCTATTTCCGGCATAGTGAAATCAATGTCAGATTGCATGAACATACGCACCTGCTCGTCAAGCGTCTTATAGAGCTGCTCATCTTTCTGTGAGATGATTGGCTTGATAGCATAGCGGTCGCAGATGGCGCGAACACCGTAGATGTGGTCGAAATGCCCGTGTGTAAGGGCGCATACCACTGGCTTGAGGTTATTCTCAAGTATATAGTTTGTTATGGCCTGAATCTCCTGTGGATAGAAAGCACCGCAGTCAACGATCATACATTCCTTTGTTTCATCGCTGACCACATAGCAGTTCTCCTGAAGAGGGGTGACCTCGAAATTCTTGATTGTAATCATAAAAACGGCCCCTCACCCGCCCTGCGGGCACCCTCTCCCCAAGGGGCGAGGGGAATGTTAGCTTTTCTCGCTAAGAGGGATGTTTGTTGTTAATTATTTTTGAGATTATATTTCATACTTTTTCCCTCGCCCCTTGGGGAGAGGGTGGCACGTAGTGACGGGTGAGGGGCTGGTCTTAAATTGGCAAATACACCAAATGCTTCTCCTTAAACCACTCCTCTGTGAAGAATGAGGTGAGGTCTGTCTGCTCCACAATGTTGCGGAAAGAATGTACCTCTCCTTGGAGATCACCGCCCTTGAGGCAGAAAATGCCGTTTGGCATAGCGTTACGCTGTTCCTTGCTTACGTTCTTCTTCACAATCTTCACCATATCAGGCAAAGGCATAACGGCACGTGAGACAATGAAGTCAAACTTACCTTTCTCGTCCTCGCCGCGAAGATGCTCTGCCTTGAGATTCTTTAAGCCGATGGCCGTTGCAACTTCCTGACACACACGAATCTTCTTTCCTGTGCCGTCAATGAGCTTGAACTCGCATTCGGGGAACATGATAGCCAGAGGAATGCCCGGGAAACCACCGCCACATCCAAAGTCCATTATCTTTGTGCCTGCCTTGAAATGTAGTGCTTTGGCAATAGCAAGTGAATGGAGTACGTGATGCTCGTAAAGGTTATCAATGTCCTTGCGAGAGATCACGTTTATCTTCGCATTCCAGTCACGATATAACTCGTCGAGCTTAGCATACTGTGCTTTCTGCTCGTCGGTCAGATTCGGGAAGTATTTGTATATTATATCTACCATAAAGAAAAAGACCCACCCCCTTACCCCTCCCATAAAGGGAGGGGAGTATATTGCTTTTCTCGCTATGGAGGAAGGGCAAATTTATGTTTTTATTTATTTTTATCTTTCATTTTTTTGCGAAGCTCGTTAAGCCTGTAAGTTCTAACTACTCCCATCCCTTTATGGGAGGGGTAAGGGGGTGGGTCTGTTATTTATACTTAACCTTCGCCACTATCACCCTTATATCCTGATCCTTAGTGTTGTTGGCTATCTTTGCGATGTGCCAGTCATCAGGGAAGAAGATGAAGAACTCGTTAGGAGTGGAGTCATAGAAACGTGCCTTCGACTTGTCGTAGTCATAACGGATAACATCGGGTTTCCATTGTCCTTTTGTAGTGCAAGAGAAGTGATCCAGATGCCCGAAACGCTCAATGCCCTTCACCACAATCATAAAGTCGCAGTTATGGTGATGCGACTCTGTCTTGCGCTTCTCTAAAGGCTCATTCTTTGAGTCCTCCACGCTGATCGTGATGTCCGTGCCCTCCAGTTTCATCTTTCCCTTAGGAACGGTGAGGAGGTCTGTTTCCTGCAACCATTTGAAGAGCTTATCCCATTCTTCCTTGTTCTTCTGATACTGAAGATAGAAGTCGGTAGCGTTCACGCTTGCGTGTGGTTTAGCCTTCGTAAAGACACCGCCCCACGCTTGTGTATCAGCTTTCCATTTCTCAGCCTTCTCAACGAGTGCCTTATCGTTGAAATACTTGGTGTAATAGCAGTCTGATTGTGCCATTACATCAACGGAGAGCATCACACTGGCAAAGATTGAAATTAGTCGCTTCACCATATTTGTTTACTATTTATGAATTTACTAATTACTATTTATTTACTAATTTAGAGTATTTACTATTTACCATTCAGTTTACCTGTTGATTGACGAAAATAGTACATCAACCAAATAGTACATAAATAGTACATAGTAAATAGCTAAATAGTAGATAACCTTGCTATTAGCGATTTGTAGTCAATACCTTTATAATTCGGTATCACGATGTCGCAGTATTCCTTTATTGCCTCCTCTGAGTTTGAGGTGGAAAGTCCTACTACAGTAGCACCAGAGGCACGACCAGACTTTAGTCCGTTGAAGCTATCCTCAAACACGAGGCAGTCTTCTGGTTTTGCGCCAAATCGCTGTGCGCCCTTGATGTAGCAGTCAGGATGTGGCTTGCTGAACTCGAAATCCTCTGACATCAGAATTGCGTCAAACAGTTCTGTAAGCTCTGGGCGCTTCTTCATCACGCTATCCATCTTTGGCTTGTTTGATGAAGTCACTACGGCAGTCTTAAGACCATTGCGACGGCAATCCTTCACGAAATCCTCAAAGCCCTCAACGAAAGGGTAGTCCATATTGCGCTCAAACTCATCAAGTCCCTTTACGATATTATCATATTCCTCTGGAACGTGTGGCAAGAAATCCTCAAAGATTCTGTTGAGCGTAGAGCCTTTTATCGTGTATTCCAATCCCGGAACATCTGGGCGGAATTTCCTCATCACTCCGCCCCAGAATACCGTGTATTGTGGTTCTGTGTCGAAGACAACTCCGTCGAGGTCGAAGAGAGCGGCTCTGGCCTCTCCCCCCGCCCTCCCCCGTAGGGAGGGAGCCGGATTGCGGAAGGTGGTACTATTATTCATTATCAATTATTATTAGCTAATTTTGTGTCTCTCCAGCTCCCTCCCTACGGGGGAGGGCGGGGGGAGAGGCCTTTACTTCTTCTCCTTTATATACCCATGCCTATAAGCGTAGAGCAGTTTGGTGAGGTCGTCAATCTGTTGTTGAAGCTCACGACCGCGATCTGTGTCGCCTACACGCATACGGTGACCTGCTGACTCCACAATCTGCTTCGTTGACTTGATGTCTGTGCCTCGCTCTACGGCATCCTTGCTGCTCGTGAATGGCTCATGCTGAACAAGCTCGAAACCGCGACTATGATAAACGAGCGTGTAGCCTGCAATGCCAGTCTCCTTATGGTAAGGCTCTGCAAATCCACCGTCAATGACCATAAGTCTGCCTCCTGCCTTGATAGGACTCTCACCTGTTACCACATGAACAGGAACGTGACCGTTAATGATGTGGCGGTTCTCGCCCGTTACGCCAAATGCGTCCATTATACCGTCAACAGCCTTCTCGTCATTACGCAGACGGAAGAAGTTGCCTTTCTCCTCAATGTGCGTCTCTTTCTCGCGGATGAAATAACGCTCAAAAGTAGCCATTTTCGATTTGTCGAACAGAGGAGAGTTCTTTCCGCACCACAGATAGAGGAAGTAATCCTTTGCGTATTGCCTTTCTTCCTTCGGGGTGTCATTCTGGAAAGCAGAGCGAATGAGCAGACCTGTCTGACGCAGCAGTTCCTTGCCTGAATATTTCTTGCCCGGACGAATCTCCACCTCCTTCAATGAACCGTCCTCGTTGAGAGGCACGGATGCGTGGAACAGGAGATTACTGTTGACAATAGCGTACATACATCCGTGTGAGAGGATAGTATTCATGTGTCGCTGAAGCTTCTCCGAAACGCGGAAAGAGTGGTGCAGACGCTTCATTATCGTCTTTTCCTCCTCGGTGAATGCAAGTGGGTTGGCTGGATCCACAGTTGGTAAGTGCGTGTCTGTCAGTTTGTATTCCTTGCCGTCAAGCGTTATTGTGCCCTTGGCATAGTCAATGTTACTGAGCAGACATCTGTCCTGCATCTTCCATTCTGGGTTGCGCATGAAAATCTGTGCCTCTGCCTTGAACTGGAGAATAGCAATAGCCTTGTGCATCATTGCCATGAGGCGGAGTGTCTTCTCATCAAAGCGCTTGCTGTTCTCCGAGTTGAGAATTGGCTTGAAAATCTCGCAAGGATCATCGTTGTAATTCTCCATTGCGTAGGCTGCCAGAGGCATGAGGTTTATGCCGTAGCCGTCCTCAAGCGTGGTGAGGTTGGCATATCTCAGCGAGAGACGAATCACGTTGCAGATACAAGCATCATTTCCGGCAGAAGCTCCCATCCACAGAATGTCGTGGTTGCCCCATTGAATGTCCCACGAATGATACTGCGAGAGATAATCCATTATGATGTGCGCACCAGGACCGCGGTCATATACGTCACCGAGGATGTGCAACTGGTCGATAGCCAGACGCTGAATTACCTTTGCCGTTGCAATGATGAAATCGTCAGCGCGTCCTGTGGTGATGATAGTGTCGATAATGCCATTCACGTATGCTATCTTCGCACCGTCTGAGTGATGCTCGTAGAGAAGCTCCTGAAGAATGTATGAGAATTCCTTGGGCAGAGCCTTTGACACCTTTGAACGAGTGTATTTTGAAGAAACCTCACGAAGCACTCGCACGAGCTGGTGCATGGTGATGTGATACCAGTCGTCAATGTCCTGCTCCTGAGCCTTAACGAGTTGCAACTTCTGCTCTGGATAGTAGATGAGCGTGCAAAGTTCCTTTATCTCGCTTTCGCGCAGGGTATTGCCGAACAGTTCCGTCACCTTACGCTTGATGTTACCAGAGGCATTCTTGATGATGTGCAGAAAAGCCTCATGCTCGCCGTGAATGTCAGCGAGGAAATGCTCCGTACCCTTTGGCAGATTGAGAATAGCGGAGAGGTTTATTATCTCTGTTGCAGCATCTGCTATTGTTGGGAATGTTGTCGCAAGCAACTGCAGATAGTGCATGTCCTTTTCTATTTCGTGCGTCTCGTTCATTGTGTTTCTGTTTTTGCGGATGCAAAAATACTAAAAAAAACGGAGAAAAACGAAGAAAAATGGGAAAAAATGGGGTGGGAGAGTAAAAAAGAAACGGGATTTGTCCGAGGTATTTGAAAGAGTCGTTTTATGTTCCTGAAAAACAGATAAATAATAGTATAAACTTGTATGGCAGAAAACTGCTTTTTACTGACAAAAATTACCAATCTTACCAATCTTTTGCCAATAAAAAATATAAATTGAAAATTATTGGTTGAAGATTGGTAAGATTGGTAATTTTTGTCAGTTTAGCACCGGAGGTGCGTTTATTTTGGTTTTATAATCGCATACTATTTTGCCTGACCGTTCAGATTGTAGTTTTTGCCGTTCTTTACAATCACGATCTTGCCGTTTTCAAGGTACTTTCCGTCCTTATTGCTGTCCTTTGCCTCAATATTGGCAATGGCAGTTGCTTCGAACTGTTTGTATGCGTTTTCTGCATCAACAAGAATGCTGAGATTCTTCACGAGAGCCTGCTGTTCCTTTGTTAGAGCGTCGTATGCAGAACGGGCTGCTGTAATCTTTGCCTTGCTACCCTCTGTATTTTCAACTTTTCCGATAGCAGCAATCAGGTCATTAACAGTTATTACCTCTGCAGGTTGATCTGCATCCTCCACAATAGTGAAATTCTTCCATACGTCAGCAGCCTCGTATGCTGCCTTGCAACCAGGAAGCACGTGGAGAGTGCCATATGTAGTGAATGTATCGTCTGGTATATTCCGTGGAGTCTTTGAAAGATTTATAACTGTAACAAGGCTGTTACAGTTCTTAAACGTCCCCTTATCGAAACTTGTCAAAGACTCAGAAAGTACAACAGATTTGAGAGCCTCGCAAGCTTCAAAAGCCATTTCACCAAGACTTGTTACTGAATTAGGGAGTGTAATTGATGTAAGAGAGGTACAGCACGAAAATGCTTGCTTTCCAATACTTGTCACGGAATTTGGGAGTGCTATTGATGTAAGTTTTTGACAATTAAAAAAGGTACCTTCTTCTATACTTGTAATAGAGTTGGGGAGTGTAATCGAAGGTAGATTTGTGCACATAGAAAATGCTGCAGTTTCAATACTCGTTACAGAATTGGGAACTATTACCGAGGTAAGATTCCAGCAACCACTGAAAGCTGAAAATCTGATACTTGTTACAGTATTCGGAATCGTGACAGAATTTAGGTCTTTACAAGCCCAGAATGCTTGACTACCAATTCGTGTTACGGTATAGTCTTTATCATAATCTACCTTTTCTGGAATCACAACATCGCCAGAATATTTTGTTTCACCATAAGTGACTTCTGCTTCAGTAGCATTATAACTAAGTGTGTTGTCAATGTAGTAACCAAGATTGTAGTAAATACCATCAATCTTAGTTTGAGCATAACCAGCCACAGACAATACTGATGTCAGCATTAGCATTAGGAATTTCTTAGATTTTTTCATTATAGATTTTTTTATTTGTTGATTAATATACCGTTTTCGTTTTCTGATTGACAGCGTGCTAAACACCTCGCACTTGAAAGATGGAGAATGTCGGTTGCAAGCCTGTGCACGTTTCAATCTTTCAAGTGCAAAGTTACAAATAATTCTTTGCGCTTCAAAACTTTTTCCCTGTTTTTTTGAAAAAGAAGCATGATATTTTGAGGGGCTCTATTTGTTAAGGTAAACGGTTTACCGTTTACCTTCTCCTCCAAGCGCTAATCTCATACCCCCAAAAATGCTGGTAACCTACATTAACGTGGATTCGATGAATTTTCATATAAACAGATTTTTTGTAATTATACTGAAAAATAATAAGGGAAACGGATTTATCCGATTTATCTGATAGCTGGCGCAGTAATATTTTCGCGATTTATTTCAGATAAATCAGCATTCAAGTCCTTTCCCTGCATTGGAGGTTTAAGTGACGGAAACGAGAGTCTGGCCAACTCTTTGACGTTACTTCTTCGGCAATATCGGCATATAACCCAGTTCGAGGCCAAAAGCCTCCTGCATCTGGTAGAGAAGTTTTGCGGTGAATTTGGAAATGCCTTTCTTTTGGATTAGTTCTGCGAAATTGTCCTCGTTATAGTCGTGGAAACGTAGTGCCTGGAAGATGTCGCAAATAGTGCGGTGGATAGTAGCTCCAGTAGGCGTGCGACCAATCTCTATCTTTACCCCAGGGATGACATTTGAAATGACCTCCTGAAGTTTCTGGTAGCTGTTTATGTCCTTGTTGTGTTTCTGTTTCACCTTGAATCGTGGCATAGCCGCCACATCTGGGCACGGTGGCATCTGTACGCCAAGCATCTGTGCGCCTTTCGTAAGTAGTTCGGTGATGCTGTTGTCGTATGCGTAGATGTAGATGCGTCGGAATGACAAGCCTTCTGTGCTAACCTCGTTAATCTCCTGAGTACCAGCAGGCCATAGAGCAGTTCTCACGCAGTCGCTGATGAATGCCAGTTCCTCATTCGTGATGCGTTCCATGTAGTTGGTGTCCAATACCTTACGGTATATTGCCATGATGAGTTCAGAGGTCTCGTCGTCGCTGGTGATGTGGAGTGAAGGGTGGGGTATAGTGACGATTCGCTTCTTCCATCCCAGTTGCTTGACCTGTCCTGCATCCTGCTCGCTTATAGCCACGACGGCACTACACTTCCTGACCATCTGGAACTGATAGCCCACGATACGAGGAAGTTTGTGCTTGAAGAATGCGAGTTCCATGACCTCAGGAGCAAGTCCGCCATGCACAGAAACTATGGTGTAGAATCCGTGTGAGCGTGCAGTATGCTCGATGAGTGCAGCCGTAGAATCCCATGCTGCGTGAACATGTACGATGTCTGGCTGTAGTTCCTTCAACTTGCGTAGGAAGCGAGAGCGCACCATAATGGCGCCTGCACCGAGATCCTTCTGCATAATGACATGCGACTCTGCCACGTTCGCCGTAGAGCGTACGAGACAATTGACATATTCCGCTGCAGAGGCATTGGTTGTGTCAGTTCTTGGTATATAGTGAATGACTTTCATAGAGAATTATTAATTACTAATTACGAATTACCAAGTTTCCATTATTGCTAACATGGGATTTTGTGATAGGTTATAGTAAACTGGTAATTATTCGCTGAAGCTTATCAAGCTAAAGCAAGTCGTAATACGTCATTCGTACTTAAATTTATATTTTATGCGTGATGAAATCGTTCTTGTTTGCCAAGTAATAGCGGAGTCGCCAACCTATGTTGCGCAATGGCAGGGCGAAGGCCATAAAAGGCGTAAGGAACGGATTTACAGAGCATTGGAATCGCTTGAATGCCCTCTTTGCCACAAGACTTATGAGTACGTACTCGATGATGAGTGCAAGGATGCCTGCTCCGAGCGTAATCCAGTCTTCCTTGAGCGCTCCGTAGGTAATGGCTGCTATGATGGCAAGATTGGTGATGTTCATCATTCCAAAGTCAATCTGTCGAACGAGGGTTACGAGCCAGTGGCCGTCAAGATGTCTGCCTGTGTTGATTGAGAACAGGTGATTCTCTGACCAACGCTTGCTAAATGGAGTATCTTCTGAAAGGAATGCCGATGGGGAAAAGGCGGTTGCCGTATTACCATTCCTTCCGAACTTGTTTACGAGAAAATCGTATTCTCCACGCATGTATTTCAGGTTGCCGAGGAATCCGTCTTCTGCAAGGAAGTTCTCTTTTTTTATAGCCACGAGCCTTGAAGCAGAGGCGTAGGCGCTGTTCTTCTGCGCACGACGGAGGTTCTGTGAGGCATTTATGATATTCTCGAAGTGATAGTGTGAAGGTGCATCCTCTTCATAGTGAGAGTAACCAAGCACTACGTCTGAATCGTCGTTGATGTTAGAAGCGAAGGAGCGAAGCCACTCGTCGCTCTCTGGGGTGCACCAAGCATCGGTAACAATAACCCAAGGGTACTTTGCAGCCTTGATGCCAAGTGTGATAGCCAGTTTCTTGCGACTGATGTAGCGTGAAGAGAGAGGCATGAAGGTGGAATAAAGATGTGGGTTGTTAGAGAATATCTTTATGACATCATCAGTCTCGGAGTCGCTTTTGTCGGCAACCACAATGACTTGGTAGTCAGCATTGTAGTTCTGTGAGAGGAATGAAGGCAGATGCTTCTCAAGCTCTGGTGCGTTATCGTGTGAAATGATTACTACTGATATTGGCTTGTCCTTGCTTTCTCCTATGCACGCAGAATCTTCTTCGTCTTTCTTTGGCAATCGGAAAAGCGGAGAAACCATTGGTGATACTGCTGCGAGCAGCAGTACCACTGATGATATTGTGAGAGTTATTGTTGTAATTTCCATTATAAAAAGAACTCAGCCCCTAACCCCGTCCCTTCCCCCGCCCGGGGGAAGGGAGTAGTTACTTTTTATCGTTGTGAGGGGCCTTTAAGGTTTCATTACTAACCAACTCCCTTGCCCCGAGCGGGGAAAGGGTTGGGGAAAGGGGCTCTTTAGAGCTCATCGCTCATAATCCCCTTCGGCAGCTTACGGCAGTTATACTGTGAAGCCATAATCTCGCCGTATGCACCAGCAGAACGGAGGGCGATGAGGTCACCACGATGACAAGCAGGGAGCTTCTCGTCCTTGCAGAAAACATCGCTTGACTCACAGATAGGACCTACAACATCGTATGTCTCTTCTGCCTCGTTGCTTGAGAGGTTCTGAATGGTGTGGTGTGCCTCGTAGAGGGCAGGACGAATGAGGTCGCTCATACCAGCGTCAACGATTGCGAACTGCTTGATGTGGCACTTCTTCACGTAGAGCACACGGGTGATGAGAGAACCCATCTGACCGACTACTGCACGACCAAGCTCAAAGTGAAGGTACTGATTATCAGCGAGCTTGATGCCGTTAGCGTATGTCTCGAAATAAGCCTTGAAGTTTGGTACAGGTGCACCGTCAGGGTTGTCATAGTCAATGCCAAGACCACCGCCCACGTTGATGTTCTCAACGCTGATGCCCTGCTTTGCAAGACGCTCAAGAAGCTCGTTTACACGACCGCAAAGAGCCTCGAAGTCGCCCATTTCAAGAATCTGACTTCCGATGTGGAAGTGAAGTCCGATGAACTCGATGTTTGGCAATTCCTGTGCCTCACGAATAGCGAGTTCCATGTCTTCCATTGCGATGCCGAACTTATTCTCTGCAAGACCGGTTGTGATATTTGCGTGTGTATGAGCGCCTACGTTTGGATTGATGCGGAAGCAAACACGTGCAGTCTTGCCTTTCTGTCCTGCAAGCTCGTTAATAATCTGCAACTCTGGCTCTGACTCTACGTTGAAGCAGAAGATGCCAGCCTCAAGACCGAGGTTTATCTCCCAGTCAGCCTTACCTACACCGGCATAAACAATCTTCTCAGGTGCAAAGCCTGCATCGAGAGCAGCCTGAATCTCACCACCGCTTACGCAGTCAACGCCAAGTCCTGCTGCCTGAATCCTTTTCAGTACCTTGGGGTTAGCATTAGCCTTGATGGCATAGTGAAGGTGATAGTTCTTGTGCTTAGCCATTTCGCCACAGATCGCGTCAAGCGACTGCTGCAGAACCTCTGCATCGTAGTAGTAGAACGGAGTCTCAATGTTTCCGAACTTCTCTATTGGAAAATTTCCTTTCATAAGAGTTATTTAAAACCACTCACCCATAACGCCCCCTTTTCCGCCCGTAGGGCGGGAAAGGGGTTGTTGGTGTTGGTTGGCTGTTTGTTTGTGTTATTTACTTATTGAAAAGCTCTGCAGAAAGATTCTGCAATGCGCGCTTCTTGTCAGCCTCACGAATGAGGAATGAGATGTTGTAGTTTGAACCACCGTAAGAGATCATGCGTACAGGGATGTCACGCATAGCGTCGGTTGCGAGTGACTCAAAGCCGAGGTTGTTCCACTCAAGGTCGCCTACAACGCAGATGATACACATATCCTGATCAACGGTAACGGTACCGTACTTCTTCAGTTCGTCAACAATCTGTGGGAGGTGAGTGTCCTTGTCGATGCTTACGCTAACGCCAACCTCAGATGTTGTGATCATGTCGATTGGAGTAGAGTAGTTCTCGAAGATCTCGAATACCTTGCGGAGGAAACCAGTAGCGAGGAGCATACGTGAAGACTTGATCTTGATAGCTGTGATGTTATCCTTTGCAGCAACAGCCTTGATCTTACCGCGGTTGAGCTGGTTGTTGATAACAGTACCGTCAGCATCAGGATCCATAGTGTTCTTGATACGAACAGGAATACCTGCATACTTAGCTGGCTGTACGCAAGTTGGGTGCAGAATCTTAGCACCGAAGTAAGCAAGCTCAGCAGCCTCCTCGAAATGAAGCTGATGAACAGCCTCAGTCTTATCTACGACACGTGGGTCGTTGTTGTGCATTCCGTCGATGTCAGTCCAGATCTGGATCTCGTCAGCGAGCATAGCAGCACCGATGAGAGAAGCTGTATAGTCAGAACCACCACGCTGAAGGTTGTCAATCTCACCATAAGCGTTGCGGCATACGAAACCCTGAGTGATGTATATCTGATAACCCTTATTTGCCTGAAGTACCTTTGCAAGGTTCTCCTTGATGAATGGAGCGTCTGGCTCTGCGTTCTTATCGGTACGCATGAAGTCGAGAGCATCGAGAAGGATAGCCTTAACACCCTGCTCCTTGAGGTAGTTCACTACCATGTTAGTGCTCATAACCTCACCCTGTGCAACGATGATCTTCTCCTCGAAGCTTGTGAAGATATCCTTGGTGAATGAGCGGAGGAACTGGAACTCCTTTGTAAGGAACTCGCGTGTGGTGTTACGCATCTCTTCTGTTGAATAAAGCTCCTCGATGTGCTGGAGGTACTTCTTCTCCAAAGTGTTGATAACCTCGTTAGCACCGTCTGGGTTCTTCTTGTAGAGGTAATCGCTTATCTCCACGAGAGAGTTTGTTGTGCCTGACATTGCTGAGAGCACAACGAATGTTGGTTCTCCTGACTTTGTTATAAGTGAGGCAACGCCCTTCATACGCTCTGGTGAGCCTACGGAAGTGCCTCCGAATTTCATTACTTTCATAGTGTTATTCCTTATTGAGTTTATTTTTTATTCTTGTTGAAACTGGCGGTATTGAGCAGTGATGTCCTCAAGCTTACCCTCGCCACACTGATACACGATGCCCGGATATTTGTCGAGCATAGGCAGGTTGTGGGTTGTCATCACAACGGCAGTTCCCGTTGCTGTGATGTCCTTGAGCAGAGCCACGATGTTATCGGCTGTCTCAGGGTCGAGATTGCCTGTAGGCTCGTCGGCGAGGATAACCTTCGGATTGTTAAGGAGCGAACGCGCTATGGCGATACGCTGCTGCTCGCCACCAGAGAGCTGGTAAGGCATCTTGTCGCGTGCAGATTCCATTCCAACGCTCTGAAGCACTTCATCGATTCGTGCAGGAATGTCTTCCTTGTCCCAGCCAGTTGCCTTGAGTACGAACTCAAGGTTCTTACTTACTGAGCGATCGGTGAGGAGCTGGAAGTTCTGGAAGATGATGCCAAGTTCACGACGAAGGGCAGGAACTTCCTTTCGGCGAATGGTCATCATGTCACGACCGAGCACTTCTGCCTTTTCTGCCTCCTCAATATCGAGTTCAGCATAGAAGGTACGAAGAAGTGAACTCTTTCCCGAACCTACCTTACCTATTATATATATAAACTCTCCCTCATCAACGTTGAAGTCGATGCCGTTGAGCACCGCATCATCGTCCTGATGGAAGACGCTTACATTCTTATATTCAATTAACGCCATTTTTAACGCTTTACTCTTTCTACTTTACACCTTACACTATAATATTAGTGCTTATGCCAGTTTGGATCGTGACGAACTGCAAGCTCGCGAGCGAGATCCTCGATGCGGAGTCCCTTGCTTGTAAGCAGTACGATGAGGTGGTAGAGCATGTCTGAGCCTTCGTAGATAAGGCGATCGTTAGTACCGTTAGTTGCCTCGATAACAAGTTCAAGAGCCTCTTCACCTACCTTCTGAGCCATACGGTTAAGACCGTCTTTGAACAGACTTGTTGTGTAAGAGCCCTCAGGCATCTCTTCGTGACGCTTCTCAATGAAGTCCTGCAGTTCCGTAAGGAACAAGAGTGGATTCTTTTCTTCCATGTTTTATTATATCAATGTTTAATTATAAATTACGATTTGTGAGTTTATATTGATGAATCGTTACAAACAATTATCAATTATTAATTATTAGTTTTCAATTAAAACAAGTTCTTACTTGTTTTCCTCTCCCCAGCAGGTGTCTGTACCTGTATGGCAAGTAGGACCGTGAGGATGAACCTTTACAAGCAGAGTGTCGTTATCGCAATCCACCTTGATGTCAACCAAGTCAAGGAAATTGCCACTTGTCTCACCTTTTGTCCAGAGGCACTTGCGACCACGGCTCCAGAAGGTGACCTTCTTTGTTGCGAGTGTCTTTGCAAGAGACTCCTCGTTCATGTAACCAAGCATCAGTACGTTCTTGGTAACAGCATCCTGAATGATGGCAGGTACAAGACCGCCACCTTTTTCAAAATCAACTTTCATAATGTCTATAAATGTTTTTATTTTCTAATCTTAATACCCTCACCGATAAGATAATCCTTGAGGTCTGGGATTGGAATCTCACCGAAATGGAATACGCTTGCAGCAAGAGCAGCATCAGCCTTACCTACAAGGAATGCATCCCTGAAATGCTCACGACATCCTGCACCACCACTTGCAATAACAGGAATAGGGAGAGCATCGGCAAGCATAGCGAGGGCTTCGTTAGCAAAGCCTTGCTTCACACCGTCATGATCCATAGAGGTGAAGAGAATCTCACCTGCACCACGATCTGCAACCTCCTTTGCCCAGTCGAGCAAGGTACGCTCTACACGGATACGACCACCATTTACATAGCAATGCCATCCATCCTCATCGTTGCGTGCATCAATGGCACATACGCAAACCTGAGAGCCAAAGCGTGATGTGATCTCGTCAATGAACTCAGGACGACGAAGGGCTGCGCTGTTCACGCTCACCTTGTCAGCACCTGCGCTGAGCATACGATCTACATCCTCAAGTGCGTTGATGCCACCACCAACGGTGAATGGGATGTTAATCTCCTGAGCAACGCGTGTCACCATATCGGTAAATGTCTTGCGACCTTCGTGAGAGGCTGTGATGTCAAGATAAACCAACTCATCAGCACCAGCATCACTATAAGCACGACCAAGTTCCACAGGATCACCCGCAGAACGGAGGTTCACGAAGTTAGTGCCTTTTACTGTCTCGCCGTTCTTTACGTCAAGACAAGGTATGATTCTTTTTGCTAACATATCAGTCCTTCCACCTTGATTTTACCTTCATAGTAAGCCTTGCCGAACACAACGGCAGGAATGCCCGCTGCTTCAAGAGCCTTGATGTCCTCGTTGCATGACACACCACCAGAAGCGATGAGGTGCATTTCTGGATAAGCCTCCATAAGCTGCTTGTAAAGCTCGATTGCAGGACCGGCAAGAGTTCCGTCCTTTGAAATCTCCGTGCAAAGCACGTTCTTTACTCCGTGGTCGATGTATGTCTTGAGGAATGGCAGAAGATCCTCGCTTGAGTCCTCCTTCCAACCGTTGATGCTGATTTTTCCGTTGCGGACATCAGCACCGAGAATGATACGTTCAGCCCCGAAGGTCTTGAGCCACTCTATGCAAAGCTCTGGATGTGTAACGGCAACAGAACCTACTGTCACCATACTTGCACCTGCATCGAATGCCTTGCGGATATCCTCTTCTGTCTTAATGCCACCACCGAAATCTACGGTGAGGTTTGTTGCTGATGTAACGGCACGGAGCACGGCATCATTCACTATGTGCTTGCTCTTTGCGCCGTCAAGGTCAACGATGTGAAGACGCTTGAAACCGAGAGCCTCAAACTCCTTCGCCTGAGCCACCGGGTCTTCGTTGTATATTTTCTTGCTGTCATAGTCACCTTTTGTCAGACGCACGCACTTGCCGTCAATAAGGTCTATGGCTGGTATGAGTTCAATCATTTTTAATTACGAATGACTAATTACGAATTACCTATTTGCGTTAATCACTAAACGCTAAACTCTAATCACTAAACTCTAATCACTAACCTAAATCAATGAAGTTCTCCAGAATCTTGTGTCCTACCTTTCCGCTCTTCTCTGGGTGGAACTGCATAGCGAAGAAGTTATCCTTCTGCAAGGATGCAGAGTAGGGTAGGATGTAGTCGGATGTAGCAGCGGTGAAATCGCACATCTCGCAGTAGTAGGAATGAACGAAATATACATAGTCGTTCTCGTTTAGTCCCTTGAACAAAGGAGACTTCAGGTCATGTATGGCATTCCAACCCATAGCCGGAACTTTCTGCTCGTGGCATGTTGGCTGGAAACGACGAACATTGATAGGGAATATTCCTATGCAGTCTGTATCGCCTTCCTCTGAATGCTGGCAAAGAAGCTGCTGTCCGATGCAGATGCCGAGAACAGGTTGCTTGAGGTCTGCAATAACTTTGTCAAGGTTATGTTCACGCAGATATTCCATTGCAGTCCTTGCATGTCCCTGACCAGGGAATATCACGCGGTCAGATGATGCAATCTCCTGTGGATCGTCAGTCCAAAGAGGCTCAATACCGAGTCTTTTTACCGAATTGATGACCGAGAAAATGTTACCGGCGTTGTATTTTACTATTGAAACTTTCATTAATTCGCTTGTTATCTTGCATTTACTATTTAATTAAGGTGCAAAATTACTAAAAAAGTTTCATAAACAAGTATAAAAGTCCAATTTTCTACACTCAACTCCCCACATTTTAGATGTTTAGATAAAAAAATGCTTAAAAAATTTCCGAATGACAAGAAAATGTTGTAACTTTGCATCGCAATTTTCGAAATATCATAATTTAATCAATAAAATGACAAAGGCAGATATAATCAACGAAATCACTAACAACACAGGTCTCCAGAAGAGAGACGTGGCTGCTGTTATCGAGTCTTTCATGGAGTGCGTTAAGGACTCTATGTGTAACAAGGAAAACGTTTATCTCCGTGGTTTCGGAACATTCCAGGTAAAGCATCGTGCAGAAAAAACTGCTCGTAATATTTCTCAGAAAACAACTCTTCTCATTGCTCCACACGATTTCCCAGGCTTCAAGCCTGCTAAGAGCTTCGTACAGCGTATGAAGGGTGAAGAGGTTACAGCAGAGGATTAATTAAAGGTCAAAGGACAAAGGTCAAAAGACAAAGGACAAAGGTCGGTGGGCAAAAGACCTTACTCCCTACCCCCTAACCTCTAACCCTTATTCCCTACTCCTTAATCCTTAATCAAAGAACTCAAGTTATATATAACAAATAAAATTATAAATTATGCCTAACGGAAAAAAGAAGAAGGGCCACAAGATGGCTACTCACAAGCGT
>CAMKEM010000041.1 GCA_946411565.1 uncultured Prevotellaceae bacterium
ATATACTAAAAGTAAATTACGCATTGTAAAAATATTTTTGCACAGTTACTTATGATTCCATCTTTATAGAAATTAAAATACTATACTTCAGTAGAGAGACTACTGATATACTCATACAACCTCTTATAGAATGGGTGCTTTGTAAGGGTATCTACGCTACCGAGAATGATGAGCTTCATCCTTGCTCGGGTGATAGCAACATTCATTCGGCGTAAATCCCTAAGAAAACCTATCTGACCTTCATCGTTGCTTCTTACGAGAGAGAGGATGATAACATCGCGTTCCTGTCCCTGAAAGCCGTCAACGGTATTAACGGAAATGAGATGACGATAAGGCTTGAAGAACTCGCGCTTCTTTATCATTCTTCTCAATAACTGCACCTGTGCCCTGTAAGGAGAGATGATACCAACATCAATACGCTCATCGAGAATGCGTTGCTTACCTATCCTACCATAGTAAAGCTCAAGATGCTGAAGGGTTAGCTCCGCCTCTGCCTTGTTTATTCTGCCGAATGACTCACCAACAAACTCTTCCTTGCTCTCAATATCATCAGGCAGATCATCGGTGTTATACCACGACATAGGATTGTCGTAGTCGAGTATTCCTCGATATTTTATCTCTGGAGCCGTCTGGAGCATACCATTATAGAACTCCCTGCTTGAGAACTGCATTATCTGGTCGTTCATCCTATATTGCACCTGAAGTAAGGTGACGACTTCCGGCTTGTTCTCCACGATACGTTCCATAAGCGTCTTGCCAAGACCTGCCTTCAAGGCTGCAATACTCTTAACCGTAGGAGGCAACTGCTGATGATCGCCTGCAAAGATAACCCTCGACACCTTACAGATAGGTATCCAGCAAGCAGCCTCAAGAGCCTGTGCTGCCTCGTCAATAAACAGGGTGGTGAACTTCATTCCGTCAAGCACTCGGTTTGCTGCTCCTGTGAGCGTACAGGCTATGACACGAGCCTCTTGGAATAGCTCGGCATTGATACGCACTTCAAGTTCGGTGGCACGACTTTTCAGCCTATCCAACTGCTGATGATAGCTCTCAGAACCACGCTTGCGCTTTGACCTCATCTCACGTATAGCCTTGCGAAGTGACCAAAGCTGAGGGTATTCTGGATGACTTTCAAACCTGCGCTCGTATGTGAAAGAGAGCATCTTATCATTTACTCGCGTAGGATTACCTACACGAAGCACAGGAATGCCCCTATCCACAAGTTGCTCGCTTATCCAGTCAACTGCCATATTCGACTGAGCACAAACAAGCACCTGACTCTCTCGTCTGAGAGTCTCATTTATAGCCTCTACCAAAGTGGTGGTCTTACCTGTTCCTGGAGGACCATGAACCACCATCACATCTTTCGTCCACAGCACCTCATTAACGGCTTTCTCCTGAGTCTTATTGAGCCAAGGGAACTGCATAGGCTGGAATTTGAAATGCTCTGCTGGCTGATGTGAATAGAAGAGGTCACGGAGATATGCCAGACGATTGCCTCGGGCGTGCATCACACGCTCAAGAGCATCAAACATAAGGCGATAGGAGGTTTCGTCGAAAGAGAGGGAAACAAATAAGGATGCGGATGGAGCCTCTCCCCCCGCCCTCTCCCGTAGAGAGGGAGCCTGTCCGATCATGGATAACTCTCGTGCATAATCATCCTTTGGCAGAGATACAACCATTCTATCACCATCCACGAAGCTGACGATGCCTGTGACATTCAGGAATTTCACTTCTACCTTTTCCTTCGTATCTTCTTTTGGAACAGTACGGAAGAAGGCAACTGGTCTTCCAAACTCAAAGTTATGCTCTATGTCCTGATCCTCTGTGCGGAAAATCTCAACGCACATCTGATTCAGAGAGTTATAGAACGACTTTCCTACCCTGATATTAGCCCACGCGTCGCCTCTCTTCACCTTTCGGCGAATACCTATAGCCTCAGTCTGCTGCTGATAAGCCTGTTTCTCTGTGTTATATTCCAGTTTCAGCAACAAGTGCTGTTGCATGAGTTGTTGTAGGGGTGTTGCCATGTTTTTTTAAAAGTATAAAGTAGAAAGTGTAAAGGGTAATGTAGTTAGTGTTTAGTGCTTCTACATTACACTTTCCACTATCTACTTTCCACATTTAGAGTCTTATTGTTAATGTTTCTTTGTCGAATACTACTCCAGGACGTTCCACGAATCGTGAGATAACTCCTTGATCAGCAAGTTCACGAGGTGTGCCTATGTGCAACTGGTTTGTTTCCATCACCCAACATGAATCTGCCATCTGAATAGCTATCTCCACATCATGCGTTGAGAGGAAAACGGTTTTCTGCATATCATGACAAAGGCTGAGAAGAAGCTGCATAGTCTCTACCTTTGAAGGGAAGTCGAGAAAGGCGGTTGGCTCGTCAAGGTATATGACTGGAGTCTGTTGTGCAAGAGCCTTGGCAATCATAACCTTTTGGCGTTCTCCGTCACTTAGGGTATCTACCATACGGTCAGCCAAAATCGTGATACCGACCTTATCCATAGCCTCGTTAACTATCACTCTATCATCATCGTTCATACCTCCCCAGAAGCCTGTGTATGGCATTCTGCCCATTGACACAAGGTCACGAGCACTCATATACTCCATCTTTGAGCGTTCGGTAAGCACCACACCAATAAGACGTGCACGTTCCTGTGGCGTGAAATCGTTAAGTTCACGACCGTCGTATGTGATACTTCCTGCAAGGGCAGGCTGAAAGGCGGAGAGAGTGCGTAGAAGGGTTGATTTGCCAGCACCATTAGCTCCAAGCAGACAAGTAAGTTGTCCGCTATTCAGTTTTGCGTTGATGCCGTCAGCCACAACTATTCTGCCATAGCCTATTGATATGTTGTCAAGTGATATGGTCATTATTAATTACTAATTAGCAATTTGTAATTAAAAAACTTGGTGCAAAAGTACAGTAAAAAAACCGAAAAAACAAAAATAATTACTTTTTCTTTTTGAATTCTCATATATTCTGCTTATCTTTGCACTCTGAAAAAAGGGTAGAAGGTGTTAGAAAAATCACCCAACACCTAAAATGGGGCTTGATAGTTCAATGGATAGAACAACTCTCTCCTAAAGAGTAGATCCGGGTTCGATTCCCGGTCGGGCTACCAAACAGATATAAAGTAGAAAGTTAAAATTGTAAGGTAGAAAGTGTAAGGAATTGATACACTTTTCTGTTTACATAAAGTCCTAATCACTAATTTAAACACTAAGCACGATATGAAAGACTACACCGTTTACAAAGACCTTTCTTTACATGAGGCAAGTATTCTGAGAATATATGAAATGGCAGTTTGTTTATGTAACGAATATGTCAAGAAGGTGCGTAGTGGCGAGGGAACGCCACGCGACTTGGTTCGTGCTGCATGGATATATCGTAAGTATATCTATTGCCTTGACAGGTCATTCTTTTTCGTAGGTCAATGTGCTTTCCTCGATACAAAGGGAAATCTGATTCCTGCGGAAAAGGCTGTAAAGCAGGTGTTCAGGGATATTCTTTCTATTGCTGGTGTAAACCGCAAGAAGATTAAGAGCGTGCTGAAGGGTGGCTGGATGTATCAGCTTATTGATAACTCTATCGGTATGACTTTATGGAATGATGAGTTCAAGAAGGTAGTATCAAAGGAAATGTATGATTTCACACATACTGCCGATCTCCTTGATGCTGGTTACTCTCATTTCTCTACCCGTAAGGATGCTCGTGTGGATGATCGTGGTCAGATAGTTGTGATAGAGTTTATTGCTTACGATCATGATCCTATCATCACCTTTGCCATCGCCGATGCTATGGGTAATCTTCAGTATCAGCATCCTATCGATTTCGCTACATATCGTCCTATCATTCTTGACGAACTGCATGACGTACACTTCCGCTGGCACGATGCTTCGGAAGAGCAGGCAGACAAGTACTGGCAGGTACGTATGACAACTGATGAGAAAGAATAAACAATAACCCACATAATTCCCTCGCAAGGGGGATTATTAATAATATAACATTATGAAAAACAAAATAAGGAGCATTATAAACAATTCCTCCTTGGGAGGATGGGGAGCTATATTAGCCTTTTGCGGAGCTATGACTCTGGTTTCCTGCAAATCAGAGTTAGAGAAGAAAGCTGCGGTCAGTCCAACGGAGGACGCAAGCCAGTTTGTTACGCTTACTGATGTAGTTCCCGATGCTATCATGGAAATACGCTATTACGGCACTTACAATTTCGTAGGCACTCGTATAGATGGCTACGAGGAACCAACGGCTCTGCTTACCCGACAGGCAGCCGATAGTCTTCGTGCTGTAAGCGATGATGTAAAGGCATTAGGCTATCGTCTGAAAATCTATGATGCTTATCGTCCACAAAAGGGTGTTGATAACTTTGTGCGCTGGGCAGAGAATATCCCAGACACGATGATGAAACGTTATTTCTATCCTGACCTTGACAAGAGCGTACTCTTTGAACAGGAATATATCTACGAGAAGAGCGGACACACGCGCGGTTCTACGGTTGACCTCACTCTCTTTGACATGCAAACTGAGAAAGAACTGGATATGGGTGGCACTTTTGACTGGTTTGGCCCTGAGAGTCATCCCGATTTCTGTGGTGATCCAGAGACAGGAAAATATACGGGTGATAACCACAAGAGTCCTGCAAAGCGTTCCATAACCCCTCAGCAGTTCGCTAATCGTATGATTCTGCGTAACGCTATGCTTCGTCATGGATTTAAGCCGTTAGATAGCGAGTGGTGGCATTTCACGCTTAAGGACGAGCCTTTCCCTGACACATATTTCACCTTCCCTGTGAAGCAGCTAAAATAATACAATAATAGCATTCCAATTTTGGGAATGCTATTTTTCATTTAAAGGCTGTTGGGCTATGAACTTTTTGATAGCTTCAAGATTCGCTTCTCCTGCCTTTCTGCCCATATCATAAACGTGCTGCATCTTCTTGGCGTTGAGGCTTGTTCTGCCTATTGGGAGAGTGTCGGAAGGGCAGATAACAAGGCATTTACCAGCCATTTGCTGTTGGGTGATGTATTCAAGTTCACGATTATACATTAAATGTCGTTTACTCATACCCTCGATAATAGCCGGGTATTTGCGCATAGTAGCCTTGAAGACAGGCATTAGCTTGGTGAGTTTCTTCTTAAAACCCTTTGGCTGGGTGAGGATTACGATATTCCTTGTAAAGCCCTCACTCTCAAAATATCTCAACGGAATACTATCGGCAATACCTCCGTCAAGCATCTCATAATCGCCAATTACAACAGGCTTAGAAATGATAGGCATACTGGCAGAGGCACGAAGCCACTCCATACCCGTATAGTCTATCTTGTCAAGACGATGATAGATAGCTGCACCTGTCTTTACGTTGGTCGTAACTATATGAAACTCAGTAGGATTCTTCTCAAATGCCTCAAAGTCGAAGACATCAAGTTGAGTAGGCAAAACATGATAGGCATACTCTCCGCCCACAAAGTCGCCTGTCTTTATCAGCGACCTTATGCCCATATACTTTGGATTCTTACGGTTAGCCATGTTATAGCGAAGGACACGCCCTATCTGATGTGATATGAAATTACATCCAAAGGTCGCACCAGCAGATACCCCTACAACGCCATCAAACGTGACGTTGTTTTCCATAAGAACATCCAAAATTCCAGCTGTGAAAAGTCCTCTCATTCCACCGCCTTCAAGTACCAGTCCTGTCTTCATACTCTATCAAAATATCTTTATTTACTATTTAGCTATTTACTATGTACTATTTATACCATTCGGCTATTGATTGACGAAAATAGTAAATCAACCAAATAGTACATAAATAGTACATAGTAAATAGTAAAATAGTAAATTACGATTAATCTACAATATACTATTTTTGGCAAAATTACGAAAAGTTTTTGATTATACAATATTTTCTTGTAGGAAAATGTAAATACTTCTGTTTTTTTGGTAGAAAAATATTAACGTGAAGTGTTGCAAATGATGTATTGAAAGCGAAAAATATGAAATAAATAAAGCGTTGAATGATAAATAGTTATAGATGATAAGAACGCAAATTCCTATTGCAACACCATAGAAAAATAAAGAGGGAAATGTTTGTAGAGTAATTTTATTCTTTGTAACTTTGCAACAGTTAATAACCCAAAATTATTTGAATTATGAAAAGAACAATATTCTTTGCTTTTATGCTTTTCTCCTTGATGTCATGCGAAGAGAAATGTCCTCGGATAGAAAATAAAGATCTGGAGCGTTGTATCTTGGAATATGACTCTATCGTGAAATCTAAGAATGATAGCCCCTATATTTTAGAGGTGTATGTGAAAAATCTTAATGACTCCGTAAAAAGATTCGAAGTTTCATATACTATGAATATATATTATGACTTTTGTTCCAATGCGGTTCTGTATAAGGTAAAAGACAAAGATGTTTTATTCAATTTTACTGATAGTATTATTCCTGACGGTTGTCATAGAATAAGCGAAGACAAGTGTATAGATCTAATGAAAAAGAATTTTCCTGAGCTTTATAAAAGTTATCTGAAAAATCCAACGTACAGGATAATATGCTTAAATGATGATGCCAGCTTTATCCTTACGTTTTACAAGGATAAGCTTGTTGGCAAGACATATCAATTCGTAGATGGAAGTCCGTTCTATAAGATAGGAAATAAATATTTTTTTGAATAAAAATGAGACAAATGATTAAAAATATCTATATGTTATTGTTTGGAGTATTTACTATCTTGGCATGTAACTCCAGACATGAAATAGCTTTTGTATCAAATAAAGTTGAAAAAGAAGCTATTCAAAATGCCAATTCTATAGTTCATTCTGAATGGTTAGCTAACACTATAGACAGAAAGTGTCGTGAATACTTTATCGTAGAGAATGGTGATACTTCTGCATATACATTCGTGGTTAGAAACTTTACATATTCCAACGAATTTATCATAGATATAGATAACCAGAAATTTAAATTTCATGAAGTTAGAGAGAGGGAATATAATATTAAGAATATAGAAGGAATAATGAACGAATTGGATTCTTGTCTAAGTGTAATCTCTTTAGACTATCAAATTGATTCCTTGAAATTCCTCTCATTTGCGTTAGCTGATATGGGAGATGTTTTGCTTGAATTTAATAGAGAACTTGATAAGAATAGATACTCTGATGAGTATTATTTTCATCATCCTGAATTACTTCATTCTGCTCTCTGTGCCACGTCTTTGAATAGTCGTGTTGAATCAATTATTAAAAAATATGGTCTCAACATTTGTGAATCAAAAACGATGTGGAGTCTATCTATGAGTGGAGAGCATTTCCTTAAAACAAATATAGTTAGTGACAGTAATAAGGTTCCAGAACGACTTACAAGTGCATATGTAAGATATAGGTTAGAACCATTACAATAGCCTTTTCCTTGTAAGGAAGTCCGCTATTCTTTCGCTGTTCCTCCGTTCATAATACCATTATATTACCATAATAATACCATAATATTACCATTAAGTATGGTATTTTAATGGTATTTATATGGTATCTTTATGGTATTTACATAAGAGCTACAACGGAGGGAAATACGAGGCAGAAAGAATTTTCCCATAGATTTTCTTGGGGGAATATGGATTTATGTTTATCTTTGCAATCAGAATTAATAATATCCGAGAAAATGAAAAAAAATCCCAAAATTGTACCATTATGTGACGCCGTACTGTTTAATGATGTTGAGATGTTCAATAGACTTATCAATGAAGGTGTCGATATTAATGAAAGAGATTATAACAACCTTACTGCTTTATGGTATGCTTCACAAGAATGTAGATACGAAATGGCAAAAACCCTAATTGAACATGGAGCAGATATAGAGGTAAAAGACAAGATTGGTAATACTCCACTGTTTAAAGCTGTATATTGGTATAAGAAAGATCCTGGTGGAAGGTTGATAAAACTTCTTGTTGATGCAGGTGCAGATGTCAATGCCGAAAACAGTCATGGCAATTCACCATTAGATCTGGCAAGAACGATTGGAGACTTCCCATATTTAGATATGTTGGAAGGAAGAGTATAATAAAATTCTGTATCTTGGATTCTTATCACCTCTTCTTCATCATAAGAACGGTAACTGATACGAAGATGAGAATCATGCCAATAGCGGGGGCAAGGGTAAGGGTTTCTCCGAGAATCAGAATACCGAGAATAACGGCTGTGAGAGGTTCGAGAGCTCCGAAGATAGCGGTCTCTGTACTGCCAATAAGGGCTATGGCACGAGAGGTAAAAATGAGAGAGACAACGGTTGGGAAAACACCAAGTCCAACGGCATTTATCCAGCCTTTGGTAGTTGCAGGAAAGGTAACTCCACCATCTATGATGCAGTAGAGAATCATAACAAGGAAACCTCCCAAGATGACATAGAAAGTGATGGTTGAGGTATCAATATTCTTCATCGGTCCTCGATTGATATACACCAGATAAATGGCGTATGCGAGAGACGAGAGCATGACAAGAGTTAAGCCCAAGAGACTTATGAAACCTCCGTCATCGTCTTTGGAAAGAATAACAACACCAATAAAGGCAGTTACAAGACATGCCCACGACTTCTTTGTGAGGCGTTCTTTATAGAAAATTGCCATTATTACAGCCACCATTACAGGATAGAAGAAGAGCAAGGTAGAGGCAATTCCGGCAGAAAGGTATTTGTAACTCTCAAATAATGCTATGGAAGACAATACCATCAATATGCCCATGAAGGCAAGCAAACCAACATACTTAGGCTTGATGACAAACGCCTTCGGACTTTTGATCATCGTTGCAAAAAACATGATGGCAACAGCCATAGCATATCTCATGAACAAAACAGAAGTAACGCTTATACCTTCGCGATAGAGAGGTATGGCGAATATCGGATTTGTTCCGTAGGAAGCAGCCGCGATAGCAGCAAAGAGATAGCCTTTGAGATTGGACACTTTTTCTAATTACGAATTACGAATTACGATTTATTGGTTGGAAGCACATCAGGCTTCACAAACTTCTGCAAAAGTATAAATAATATTCATAAAAGAAAGAAAATGAAAAATATTTTTTATTTTTATGCTTTGAAATTTTGTAGAAAAGAGAAATATTCGTAACTTTGTACCCTCTATTCCAACCCTCCCCCTTTAGGGGGATAGGTAGCCCCTCACCTGCCCTTTGGGCATCCTCTCCCCAAGGGGCGAGGAAAAAGTTACTTCTATAGCTTGTGGGGTTACTTTGAAAGTGGGAATATATTTTGCAAGCTTATAGCTTTGCGGTTTCTAACATCCCCCTCGCCCCTTGGGGAGAGGATGCCCAGAGGGCAGGTGAGGGGCTTTTTATTGAATTCGTAATTATGATAGACAAATGGAAAGATCAGGGCTATATTGACGAGCCGGTAGAAGAAGGGCTTGATCTGAAAGCTGAGATTCGCAGGATGTGCGAGGAGAAGAAAGCCGTGGTGCTTGCTCACTACTATACCGTTGGTGAGATTCAGGAGGTTGCCGATTTCGTAGGCGACTCTCTTGCCCTTGCCCGTAAGGCTGCTGAAACAGACGCCAAGATCATCGTTATGTGTGGCGTTCACTTCATGGCAGAGACCTGTAAGCTTCTGTCACCAGATAAGGTTGTGCTTTCACCAGACTTAAATGCAGGCTGTTCGTTGGCAGACTCTTGTTCTGCTGCTGACCTGAAGAAATGGAAGGAAGAGCATCCTGGATATATGATTGTGCAGTATGTCAATACAACGGCTGCAACAAAGGCGCTTACTGATGTCGTGGTTACTTCTGGTAATGCAAAGAAGGTGATTGACCAGTTGCCAAAGGATGCAAAGATTCTCTTTGGTCCTGACTATAACCTCGGCTCTTACATCAACTCTGTTACAGGTCGCGAGATGGAGCTTTGGAATGGCGGTTGTCATGTTCATGAGCGTTTCTCTGTAGGGGAGATAGCACGTCTGAAGCAGGAAAATCCAGATGCAATCGTTATGGCTCACCTTGAGTGTAAGGGACCAGTTCTTGCCCTTGCAGATGTAAAGGGAAGTACAGCGGATATGCTGAAATATGCCAAGGCAAATCCACAGAGCAAGTATATCGTTGCTACAGAGGCAGGTATCATGCACGAGTTACAGCGATGTTGCCCTGAGACTGAGTTTATTCCTGTTCCGCCAGAGGTGACGGAAGGAAGTGTGGGCTGCTCTTGTAATGAGTGTAACTTCATGAAGATGAACACTCTCCGCAAACTCTACAACACGTTAAAGTATGAATGGCCAACAGTAGAGGTGGCTGCTGATATTGCAGAGGATGCTGTGAAGCCGATAAATAGGATGCTGGAACTTTCATAAAAGGGCCTCTCCCCCCGCTTTTCACATACTCCGATGTTATCAACATCGAACTTCCCTCCGTAGGGAGGGAGCCGGAAGGCGATGGGGAGTAGATACAATTGAATGCAGAAAGGCATGTTAATTGTTAATTTTTAATTGTTAATTAGAAGTATGGAACAAACATTATTAATATACAATACTCTTACTCGTAAGAAGGAGGCTTTTAAGCCTATCAATCCCGGT
This sequence comes from uncultured Prevotellaceae bacterium, assembly GCA_946411565.1. Taxonomy (GTDB): domain Bacteria; phylum Bacteroidota; class Bacteroidia; order Bacteroidales; family Bacteroidaceae; genus Prevotella. The sequence continues at coordinate 10,586 of CAMKEM010000041.1, forward strand.
CATGTAGGCATGTATGTCTGCGGTCCGACAGTTTATGGTGACGCGCATCTTGGTCATGCTCGTCCAGCTATCACTTTCGATATCCTTTTCCGTTATCTTCAGCATATCGGCTATAAGGTTCGCTATGTACGTAACATCACGGATGTTGGTCACTTGGAGCATGATGCTGACGAGGGTGAGGATAAGATAGCAAAGAAGGCACGTCTGGAGCAGGTAGAGCCAATGGAGATAGCACAGTACTATACCCGTCGCTTCAACTCTGCTATGGAGAAGCTTAACGTGCTTCCACCATCTATTGAGCCACACGCAACAGGTCATATTATTGAGCAGCAGCAGCTTGTTCAGGAGATTCTGAATAATGGCTATGCCTATATCTCAAACGGTTCTGTGTATTTCGATATTGAGAAGTACAACAAGGACTATAAGTATGGCATTCTCTCTGGTCGTACACTTGAGAACATCAAGGATGCTTCTCGTGATACCCTCGCAGGTGTTGGTGAGAAGAAGAATCAGGCAGACTTTGCCCTTTGGAAGAAGGCACAGCCAGAGCACATTATGCGTTGGCCTTGGTTGATGCCAGTTCATAATTCACAGTCCACAGTTCATAGTTGTGATAGTGAGAAAAACTCAGAACTGATAGCAGAGGGGTTCCCTGGCTGGCATTGTGAATGTACCGCTATGGGAAGAAAGTATCTTGGTGAGGAATTTGATATTCATGGTGGTGGTATGGATCTTGTGTTCCCACATCATGAGTGTGAGATTGCTCAGGCTCAGGCTTCTATGGGACATCCTGCCGTTCACTATTGGATGCACAACAATATGATCACTATCAATGGTCAGAAGATGGGTAAGTCATACAATAACTTTATCACTCTTGATCAGTTCTTCAAGGGTGAGCATGAGTTGCTTACACAGCCATTCTCTCCAATGACAATCCGCTTCTTCATCCTTTCTGCTCACTATCGTGGAACTGTGGATTTCTCTTCAGAAGCACTTGAGGCAGCAGAGAAGGGATATAACAAGTTGGTTACATCGCTCAAGGACATCAAGCGCATTCAGCCAGCAAAGGGCTCACAGCCAGAGGTTGGTAAGTTCGTTGCAGAACTTGAGGGCAAGCTCTATGATGCTATGAATGATGATCTCCAGACTCCAAACGTGATCTCTCAGCTCTTCGAGGCTTCAAAAGTTATCAATACCCTTGTTGACCGTAAGGCAAAGATAAGTGCTGCTGACCTTGAGACACTTGAGAAGATTCTCCGCATATGGATAGAGGGTATTCTTGGTCTGAAGACAACGGCTGAGGCTGGTGATCCAAGTCGTGAACAGGCATTCGGCAAGGTGATGGACATGGTTCTTGATATGCGTGCTCAGGCAAAGGCAGACAAGGATTGGGCTAAGAGTGATGCTATCCGTGATGCCCTCAACGAGGCAGGATTTATAGTAAAGGATACTGCGGACGGGCAGGTGTGGTCGCTTTGATCAGTTCATAGTTCATAATGCATAGTTCATAGTTATTATGAAGGAAAGCATAATAAAAGACAAAACAAAGTCTTTTGCTTTAAGAATCATAAAGCTATATAAGTATCTAACATTGGTGTCAGATATGAAAGAATATGTTATGTCCAAACAGATTCTTAGATGTGGTACCAGTATTGGAGCAAATGTAAAAGAAGCTCTTAGAGGTCAGAGTAAAGCTGATTTTAGAGCAAAGATGAACATTGCATTAAAAGAAGCTAGTGAAACTGAATATTGGTTGGAATTACTTCATGAGTCAGACTATATCTCTGAAGAACAATTCCAGTCTATAATAGCTGACAATATAGAAATAATAAAAATTTTAACTTCAATAGTTAAGAACTCAGATAATAATATATAGTTTACCGGCAGAAAGCTAATATTTATGAACTATGTGCTATATGGGTTCTTAACTATGAACTATGAACTATGAACTGTGAACTATACGAGATTATGGCGCCTGTTGGCTCTCGCGAGTCACTTGCTGCTGCTATCAATGCCGGAGCAGATTCAATCTACTTCGGCATTGAGAAGCTAAATATGCGTGCTCATTCTGCATCTACATTCACGATAGAAGACCTTCGTGAGATTGCTGCTACGTGTGATGCAAAGGGCATAAAGACATATCTCACCGTGAATACTATCATTTATGGTGAGGATATAGATCAGATGCACGAGATAATAGATGCAGCTAAAGAGGCAGGTATAAGTGCCGTAATCGCATCTGACGTGGCTGTAATGACCTATTGCCAAAAAGTAGGGCAGGAGATACATCTATCAACACAGCTCAATATCTCTAACATAGAGGCTTTGCGTTTCTATGCCCAGTTTGCTGATGTTGTGGTACTTGCACGTGAGCTTCGCATGGATCAGGTGAAGGCTATTCATGAGCAGGCAGTAAAGGAGAATATATGCGGTCCTTCAGGTGAGCCTATACGCATAGAGATGTTCTGTCACGGAGCTTTGTGTATGGCTATATCTGGCAAATGCTATCTCTCGCTTCACAATGCAGGTCGTTCGGCTAATCGTGGAGAATGTGTTCAGATATGCCGAAGAAAGTATGATGTTACTGATGCAGAGACAGGTAATGAATTGCTTGTTGACAATAAGTACATCATGTCGCCAAAAGATCTGAAGACAATTCGCTTTATAGACAAGATGATGGATGCTGGTGTGCGTGTGTTCAAGATAGAAGGACGTGCACGTGGTCCTGAGTATGTAGATACCGTTGTACGTTGCTATCGTGAAGCTATCAATGCCGTTCTTCATGATGCCACCGTTTCAGACAATTCTTTGTCAGAAGAACTACAGTTCACGGAAGAAGCCAAGGATGCTTGGGACGAGCGTCTTGCTCGCGTATTCAACCGTGGTTTCTGGGATGGCTACTATCAGGGACAGACACTTGGAGAGTGGAATGACTCATACGGTTCAAAGGCTACGGAGAAGAAGGTTTATTGTGCAAAGACGATAAAATACTTCTCAAAGATTGGCGTTGCAGAGTTTCAGGTTGAAGCTCATGAGATAAAGGTTGGTGATAAGTTGCTTATCACAGGTCCTACTACTGGTGCTATGTATCTTGACTGTAATGAGATACGCTATGACCTAAAGCCTGTTCAGACAGCTAAGAAAGGCTGGAGAATTAGCATCGCCGTTCCTGATAAGGTAAGGCCAAGTGATAAGCTGTTTATTTTGGAAAGTGTAAAATAAGGCCTCTCCCCCAGCCCTCCCCCGTAGGGAGGGAGCCGGAGTGCTACAAGTCCCCCTTTAAGGGGGATTTAGAGGGTCTAATAATTTATAAATTTATGACTATAAACGATATACAAGACGAGGTAATAGAAGAGTTCAGCGCATTTGACGACTGGATGGATAAGTATCAGTTGCTCATTGACTTAGGTAATGAGCAAGAGCCTCTTGATGAGAAATACAAGACTGAGCAGAACCTTATTGATGGCTGTCAGTCTCGTGTATGGCTTCAATGTGACCGTGATGAAGATGGAAATCTCGTATTCTCAGCAGAGAGTGATGCCCTGATAGTGAAGGGTATCATTGCGCTTTTGATACGTGTTATCAGCGGACACAAGCCACAAGAGATACTTGATGCAGACCTCTATTTTATAGAGGCAATAGGTCTGAAGGATCATCTTTCACCAACACGTTCAAACGGTCTTCTTGCTATGGTAAAACAGGTTAAGGCATACGCCCTTGCCTATACAATGAAATAAATGTTAGAGGGACTTTCTTACTCAGAAAAACTTTTACTCGGTTATTTTGCTACCCAGGACACGGATAGCATCCTACCTGCTGATATCGTGGCACGCATAAGTAAGGTTGACAAGGGATTTGTTGGGGGAAGCCTTCATCTCGAACTTGTCAACAAGAACCTTCTTGAGCGTGGTACGTATAACTTTACATACCGTGAATTAATGTACCGCATCTCGCCAAACATAATGGTGAAGGTGCTGGAATGGCTATATGATACTGATGAGGGAAACAATGTACTAAAGGTTCTGTGTGAGGTATTTAAGTACTATCAGATGAACCAGAAGCCAGTACAGATAGCATTATGTGAATATATCCGTAGTAACTATCGAAATACATCAGAGGCTTCTATAATCTTTGGTGCTGATGTTGTATATCTCCTGCCTATCATAAATGATGATAAGTACATGGCCCTGTTGTCACATGTCACGGAGGCTTGTTTTGTGGAACTCGTAAACAAAGTTCTCGAACTCTGTTATGTGGGTGAGATGTTTCTTGAGAGCAAGCGCATAATAACACTTGCTGAGGCTAGAAATTATTCCACGGATCTAAGGCGTGATGAGGTGCTTTATGCTATCTATCTTTATGCTTATCTTGCAGAGGGAAAGAAGCCTAAGCACGTTATTGATAAGCCTTTATGCGATGCGCATCTGCTTTCAGCCGTAATCCTTACTTTTAAGGGACAGTATGCAGAAGCATTGAAGCAATTCCGTAAGGCACAGGTAATATACAATACAAAGACTTCAAAGACGATAGTTAGTACCAATCTGCCAACAAGTATAGCTAACTTTATTTATATCATTTGCTGCAAGCGTGAGGGTACTGCCAATGGCGAGAGCATGATAGCCAACTTCATCCGTCGTAATGAGAAGATGAAGGAGGATTCTATAAAGGCTGCATGGGCATTGGCATGTGCTTTTACCAATAGAAAGGGATATGTAACGGATATCCGACTTCTCTTCCCTTCTGCTGATAAGCTATCAAAGCAGCTCTTGGTACTTCTTGTAAACTATCTCGGTAGAACGAATATCTTAACGGATGAAGCAATTGAGCAGAACTCACCTCAGTGGCTTTGTTTCAAATATGACAATGAGAAATTCAAGCCTTTGAGCGAAAAAGAGCATAAGCAGGCAGAGAAATCATTCTATGAGAATCATCTGTTGACATCAATATATGTAAAGCAGCAATGGGAATATGTGCTTGAATCGTTGGCTGCAAATAAGACAGAGCAGATAAAGGATGCAGAGCAGTCAGAGCGTCTGGCATATTTCATGCATAGCGTTGATGATAATGTATGTGAGGTACGTCAGCAGCAGATTCTGAAGTCGGGCGCTTGGAGTGCAGGAAAGGTTGTTAGCTATGCAACCTTTATGGCTATGGCTGATGAGAATATGGATCCAGAGGATATCCGTATTCGTAATCGTGAGCGCTATGGCAGTAAGAGTTCACTTTATTATGTGAGTCTTGCCAATGTGCTTCCAGAGATGACTTCCCATTCCCGACTATATGTTGGTAGGTGGGCACCTTATTCGCTTGTTACCGTTTCTGAGGAAATGCCATATCTGGTTATAGAACGATCAGATACGGAGTTTACTATTAAGAGTAATGTTCCAGAGGATCAGGTGGATAAGGATTATCTGGTAGTTTCACGAGGTGCTTCGAGCATTAACTACCTCCGTATGACTCCAGAACTGCGACCATACTTTAGTCAGTTGCTTGACCTTGGCAAGTTCCCACTAGATGCAGAGGAAACGTTGTCACGCTTCCTTGAAACTCTTCGTGGTAAGGTAGAGGTTCATTCTTCTCTTATAAAAGGAGGTTCTACGCTTGAAACTGTCAAGGGAACATCAGACATCACTCTTCAGATGCGTCCACAGGGTAAGGAGGCTTATATCGTAAGTATCTTCTGTCGTCCGCTTGTCAATGGTAGGGCACAATGTGTTCCTGGTGAGGGAAGTTCGGTGATATTTGATATCTCAGGTGCTACCCGTGTATGTGTAGAGCGTGATCTTGAAAAAGAACGTTCAAACTATTATAACCTCGTGAATGGTGTAGAGGGTACTCTGCCACCAGAGAAAACCTTTCAGGTGGATGCCTTCGGACTTCTCCCTATCCTTGATTTCATCCGAGAGCAAGGTGAAAACTGCCCTTATGCCGTAGAGTGGCCTGAAGGTCATAAGCTAAGGCTCAACAAGCGTTCTACAGCCTCTCAATGGAGTGCTTCCTTGAAGAAGAACAAGAACGGATGGTTCGAGATGGAAGGAACTGTACAGTTGGATGAAAATACGAAAATCTCTGTTGCAGACCTTCTCGACCTTATTGGTCAGAGTCGTAACCGCTTCATCCGTCTTGGAGAGGGCGAGTATATAGCATTGAGTGAGCGTCTGCATCGTCAGCTCATGGGACTTGATGCCCTTGCTTCGCGTCAGCGTGGTCATTTGCAGATGTCGGCATTCTCTGCAGCTTTGCTTGATACAAGTATGGTGGATGGAGAGCTTCAGCTGGAGGTAGATCCTGAACTTATAGAGACAAGAAAGCGAATCCTTGACTCAAGTGAATATAAACCAGAGATACCAAAGACTCTCAACGCTACTCTTCGTGGCTATCAGGTAGAGGGTTATCAATGGATAGCGCGTCTTAACTCATGGGGTGCGGGAGCATTGCTTGCTGATGACATGGGACTTGGTAAGACCGTGCAGACTATCACATATCTGCTCTTTAAGGCAAGTGAAGGTCCTGCTCTTGTTATAGCTCCAGCTTCTGTAGCACCTAACTGGAAATCGGAGATTGAAAAGTTTGCTCCTTCACTTAATGTCTCTATCCTTAACTTCATCAATAACCGTTCTACCTTTATTTCAGAGGCAAAGGCTGGCGATGTGATTATCTGTACATACGGTTTGCTTCTCTCTGTAAAGACGGAAATAACGCAGAAAGAATGGACTACTGCCGTACTTGATGAGGCTCATGTGATAAAGAATCGTGGTGCAAAGACCTCTGGTGTTGCTATGCAGCTAAAGACTAAGTATCGTATAATGCTTACGGGTACTCCTGTGCAGAATCATCTTGGCGAGCTGTGGAATCTCTTCCAGTTCGTAAATCCTGGACTTCTTGGTAGCTATGAGGACTTCTCACGTCGTTTCATTGGTCCTATTGAGGTGGCAAAGGATAAGGAACGTCAGGAGCAGCTTGACCGTATTGTACATCCTTTCATGCTTCGTAGAACTAAGGAGAAGGTGCTTGATGAGCTTCCTGAGAAGACAGAAATATATCAAACCGTAGATCTCTCTCCAGAGGAAATGGCGGTATATGAGATTATCCGTGAGAATGCTCAGCAGATGCTTGAGTCTGAGAACTCCGAGAAGGTTTCTATTAATGCCCTTGCAGAGATTACACGCTTGCGTCAGGCATCTTGTGCTGCACAACTTGTGGAGAAGAACTGGAAGGGTAAGTGCTCAAAGATTGAGGCTCTCATAGAGGCTCTTGAGCCTATCATTGAGAGTGGTGATGCCGCACTTGTATTCAGTCAGTTTACTTCTTTCCTTGCCATAGTGCAGAAGGCACTTGATAAGGCAGGAATACCTTATCTGTATATAGATGGTACGGTGTCTGTTAAGGAGCGTCAGAAACTCGTGGAGAAGTTCCAGAATGGCGAATGTCCTGTGTTCATCATCTCGCTCAAGGCTGGTGGATTAGGTCTTAACCTTACACGCGCCAACTATGTTTTCCACCTTGATCCTTGGTGGAATCCTGCCATAGAGCAGCAGGCAACAGACCGTGCTCACCGTATGGGACAGCATAATGCTGTTACCGTTTATCACTTCTTGTCTTCTGGCACTATTGAGGAGAAGATAAAGCGACTTCACGAACAGAAGCGTGATCTTGCAGAGAATATCCTTGAAGGTACTGATATGAGTGGTAAGATAACGGGTAAGGATTTGTTGGAGATGATCAAATAAATGTCCCCCTCCATCTCCCCTCGATGAAAGCCCCCCAGCCCCCCAAGGGGGAGTCTTTTTATAGTATTTCTAATCAAAAAATCTTGAATTATGAAAAAAGAAATATACAACAAATATTCCATAGCGAAAAGTACTATAAAAAGACTCCCCCTTGGGGGGCTGGGGGGCTTCTTTTTTTTCTTCCTCCTCTCTTCCTGCACGCAGCGAGAAACGGACAAATTACATAACTTGCCTATCGGGCAAGAAAATGTAACTTCTCCCTCGCCCCTTGGGGAGAGGGTGTCCGAAGGACGGGTGAGGGGCTTGGTCTTATGTACAACTCCTGTTAAGGATCAGGGAAAGGTTGAGGCTTGTTGGATTTATGCCTATCTCGCTTGTATAGAGACAGAGCGTATTGAGAACTTTAGAGATTCAATGAATCTGTCGCCTATATGGTTAGTTAGGAATTTGCTTTTAGAACAGGCTTCAGAGAGCTATCTGTCTCAAGGCGCTATGCCAGTAAGTGTGAGGGGCATAGGACCTGATGCAGAGCGTTTATTGAAGAAATATGGCATGGTGCAATGGAGCACCTACTGCCCTGATGACCTCAGTAGTAAGGTGTTGGAGAGAATAGTCCGTCAGAAAGTAAAGATAGCTATCAATAATCGTAGAGGTTTGGAAACACTTACTAAGGAAGTAGATGAGGCTCTGCCCTTTATTCCGCATAACCTCAGAAAAGGTTTTTATCTTTATAGTGCACATTATACTCCAAAGCAGTTTGGAGAGAGTCTGCTTTATGGCATAAAATTCAAGTGGTTGACATCCTACACTCATCATCCATACGGCGAGTCATTCGTGCTTGAGGTGCTTGATAACCATCGTCGTCATGCCGTGATGAATGTGCCTATTAATGATTTGTATTCACAGGTTGTGAATGCCTTGAAGAACCATCATCCTGTATATTGGGAAGGCAGAATGCCACGTAGTAGGAAACCTTCTATTGACGGCAATCTCCCTTTGCTTCGTCAGCGCGCCTTAGAACGCTTCCTGACCACCGATCAACATGCTATGGCTATAGTAGGTCTGACAAAGTCAAAACAAGGCGACATACGCTTTATTTGCAAGAATTCATGGGGAGAGCAATGGGGTATGAATGGCTATTGCTTAATGTCAAAGGAAGATTTCCTTATAAACACTATTCTTGTTGGAGTAGTGGGAGAGAAGTAAATCATTCTTGTTCTATTCAAACATTAACTAAACGCAAAGACGCGAAGACGTAGAGATGCAGAGATTGTTTTTGAACACGGAACTCACAGAATAAATGAAAACTTTCGTTTCTTCCGTGCATTCTGTGTTCGAAAATATTAATGTCCGCTAAACATGTTTAAGTCTCTATAATTAATGATTTTGGGTCAAGACAAGCCCCTTTTTCCTCTGTTTCATTGGCTGTCCGCTAAAAATATTTAGGTATAATGTATACTTTATAAAATGAAACTTACTCATTTCCTTACAATAAACCATTTTTAACGGATTATACCCTTTAAGAGGCATGACTATACATCCTCGCTATTGGCTGTCCGCTATAATAGCGTACTGGAAAATGTAGTTTTAAGTTTAGCGGACACCAATAGTTCGAAAATATTACTGTCCGCTAAAATTATTCCTATAAAAATAAATTAGGGCTGCTTCTATTTTGTGGATTCAGCTCTTTGGTTTATCTATTGCAGTTGCGACACCAAAAGTATAAATCATGGGCAAAAGTACTAATTTTTTCGGACAACCGATATACGGACAGCTAATAAAATCACTAAATCGTGAAAAAATCCTTGAAATGAACCGTAAATATAGCGGTGAGAGGTATGTAAAGAGCTTTGACATACTCATCTGCTTACGATGCTGTATGCCGTGATTATGCGTTTCTACTCATTGCGCGAGGTAGAGACTGCTATGACGGCTGAGATCAGGAAGTTGCATCAATCTGCATATCGACCGTACCCAAGTTCAGCACACTCTTTGATGCCAATGTCAGATGTAACGATAAGTTCTTCGAGGATGTTTATCGTGACCTCTACGAGACCAACAGACACCTCCTTTCTTCGGACAGCCGGAAGGATGGCATTGCCGACTGGATCAAGCAGCTGTGTATCATTGATTCCATGACGATATCATTATTCTCCAATGCCATATTCAAGGGCGCCTTCTGTGACGTACAGTTCACTTTCTACGCCACTAACGACTCGTTCATGCTTATCCTTAATAACTACAAGCACAATGAGATAGTCACTATTATAGGGCATGTGCAATCAAGATTCAGGTATGGGTAATCCTTATCGCAAACCTCCTGCTTTTATTGTTACGTTGCTGGCTTACAAGGATATGGAGTTTTTCAAGACTGGCTACGACAATCCAACGAGTTTGATGTGTATTCTCAATATCGAGAAGTTCCGTAATCAACCTAACACAGATCTGAACAAGATGCTTGAGAAAAAATCCGAGTCACTACCTGAAATTTCCGAGTACATATACAGAAAGAGGCATAGGGGATGAATATATTCAACCTCTGAATTTCAAGAGGTTGGCCTTGTGTTTAGTGGACCGTAATAATAAGCTATTGTTTCTTCCCCGATTTCGTTAGTACAATATTCGCCAAACAGACAGCATATTCAATTTCTGATTCCATTGGATGCCAAGCCAAAGTATAACTTACATTAGCGTTTATTACTTCGTATCCTTTATCTGTCCATGCCTTCAATTTTTCTTTGCCAGAAGCAGACAATGCTACAACATTAAAACCCTGCTCATCAAGCAAGTAGCTGTTTTGATAATACAGGCTATCACCACTTCTCAAACGAAGTATGATATCCTTACGTCCTTTGAAGAAACCGAGATTTACATCGTGCATATTTAGTGCTATTGATATAGAAGAATACTCAATACAAGGATTTGTAACGAGGTAAAGATTTCGTTTTGCACGAGTTAATCCTACATAATAAGCCCGCATATCATTAATATCTCTTTCATCTGGGATAGGAGACAAGAGATAAACAGTATCAAATTCACGTCCTTTGGCCTTATGAATAGTGCTTACAAACACAGATCTATCATCGGCAGCTATAAAGTCTTCAACATTTGACTCGAATATATATTCTCGCAAATCACTACGATAATAAACTTGGCGAGTCATTTCAAAATCCGAAAGGAAATGCTGAATTATGCTCAGACAAGTACTTGAAGCATAAGTTTCGAGCGTGCGTTTTTTTGCTTCCTGCCACTGTTCTTTTGATATGGATACTTCATCTTTACTACCAAGCTGTTTCAGGAAATAGCGTACTTCTGCAAGGTTTCTGAAATAAAAGCCACCCATTGATTGTGCAACCGTAACATGCAATCCTCGTAATTCTAACTCATAAGCAACCTGCATCATTTCTTCATTGGTTCTGGTAAGTATCGCAGTTTTTCCATTAACTTCTATTTCTGCATTAAGTAATGATTTCAAGACCACCACCTTACCTTCTTCTCCTGTAGCAGATTGAATGGGATTAATCTTTATGCGGTTTGGAATACGTTTCACGAAGCGATTAGCACATTCAACCACAGTTTTAGCAGAACGATAGTTATCTGTCATCTCGTATAATTTTGCACCTTCTTGATTAACAAGAGATTGCATATATTTAGAATCTGAACCACGGAACGCATATATATTCTGGTCATCATCGCCAACAGCAATAACACGCATATCCTCATTCTGCTGCATAAGAGCCTGAACCAGTCGGAAATCATTAGCACCCATATCCTGTGCCTCGTCAATAACGAGTACACTCTTGGATATCTTTGACTGCTCTACTTCGCCTTTTTCTATCATATCTGCAGCTCGCTGTACTACATCTTTTGCTTCATCCAAACTCCCTTGTTTGCCTATTAAATCAAAACTGTAAGAATGAAAAGTCTTGATTTCCACATAATGCGCTGCATTACCGACTAATTCTATAAGTCGTTTTTTGAATTCAGTTGCCGCAACCCTTGAAAAAGTCAGCATCAAAAGTTGTTCGTGCTTCACATCTTCAAGCAAAAGGAGCGAAGCAAGTTTATGCACCAAAACCTTTGTCTTTCCGCTTCCTGGTCCTGCTGCCACCACAATACATTTCGACTGCTTGTCATCAATAATCTCACATTGACGATCTGAAAGTTCACCAAAGAGTTTTTGGTATTTAGCCGGCGTTATATTCTTATCTATCTGTGTACGTCGTTCTTCTTTGAAATACTGATTTATGAATTTGCGGAAATCCAAAGTGAAGTAATCATTCACAAAACGTAGGGCAGCCTCATAGTCATGCACCATCAGATTGGCATATTCTCCCACAATATGAATCTGACGTATGCGTTGCTTGTAGAATTCATCCAACAAACGATATTGTTCTTTGCCATACCTTGTGCGACGATCGGCAATTCGACCAATCTTCATGGTGTTATAAATGACAATGAAACCACCCTCAATCTTCATCAATTCTGTCTTTGTGAGGTAAAGGAGTGCTTCCTCAACATCTGCGATAGTAGGCTTATCATTGTCTGCAAACATCATTCCCTGTTGAGTGGCTATAAACTTCTGAAGCAGTTCTACAATTGAGAAGTTTACAAGTGTCATCTCTTTATTCGTGTCTCGACCAATATTTAGAGTATCTACAATAAAACGGCAAATGTTCATACGATGCTCAAAGCGAGTCATAGAGACTTCTTGAGATGCTTGCAAACGGACACTCAAACTATCACAGAATCCATATTCAAGTTTATGGATATAGCCTTTTAATGACAAAAAATGAAATAGCATCCTCAAACGCTTAACATTTGAATACGTAAGACCAGCCTTTTGAGCCTCTTCATTTAATTCTTTATAATTAAACCGTTGCGCTTCACATGTTAATCGTTGCAATAGGAATTGTTCCAACTTTAATATGATATCAAGATTGCGTATAGAAGTACTTTTTGATGTCCATGCTTGCATATCACGAGTATCTGCTAACAATCCATCTTGTCGCATCAGATTTATATTCCTGATAACAGTTGCCTTGCTCAATCCCAGAATATCAGCCAGATAATCAACACGACTCTCGGCTTCTGCACCTTTACCTTCTGCGGTAGCACGTGCACTTATAAGCGACTTGATGATACGAACAGCTTCTTCGCGAGACTGTTCATCAAAGAATTTTGAAACTGTTAGTTTATGGCGTGCTTCATCCATATTCTTTACAACTATGCCAGTTGCAAAGATATGGGGAGAATTGCTTCCTCGTTGTATGAATCCCGCATCCTCTAATGCTGCAATAGCAGATTTAACACGTGTCTCTATATCTTCTACTTCTTCTCCCCATCCAGCCTGTCGTGCAATATCTAATGGAGAGCAACTTACCTGCTCTCGTTTTGCGGTAAGATCCTTGATTGCTTTCCAGACCTGCTGAATTTCACTTATACTAAGTTTCGTCTGATTGAGAAGAATAAAATGCTTATCAAGGTCACTATCAGCATACAACACATAACATTCAGCTTGCATTTGTGGGTCTCGACCTGCACGACCTGCTTCCTGTACATAGTTTTCCAACGAATCGCTGATGTTATAGTGCACAACAAGTCCTACATCCTTCTTATCAACACCCATACCAAAAGCCGATGTCGCAACTATCACTTGAACCTCACCACTCATAAAAGCGTTCTGATTCTTCACCTTTTCAGCTGCTTCCATCTTACCATTAAAGGGTAATGCTCGTATGCCATCACGAACTAAATGTTGCGCTAATTCACCAGTACGTTTAGTACGTGACACATAGACTATCGAAGGACAATTATGCTCTAATATCAAAGAGCGCAACAGATTGTATTTCTCATCGGCAGTATCAGCGTGAATTACAGAATAACGTAGATTTTTTCTTTCAGCATTAGCTGCAAAAATCTTCAGTTCTAAACCAAGTTTCGATCTGAAGTAGTCACATATATCGCTAATAACCTTTTGTTTAGCGGTTGCCGTAAAACACGAAACTGAAATAGGTTGCCTAGATTGCTTCTTCTCTTGTAACCCACGTATGAAATCTCCAATATAAAGATAGTCAACACGGAAATCATGTCCCCAAGCAGAGAAACAATGTGCCTCATCAATCACGAAACGCACTACATTTCTACCCAGCAGTAAACGCTCAATAGTCTTACTTCGTAGCATTTCAGGAGCTATATAGAGTAGGTTAGCTTTACCTTCTGCCACTTGGCTAATTGCAACAGAGCGTTCTATAGGATCAAGTAAACCATTGATAGTCACCGCCTCACTAATACCACGTGCAGCCAGATTATCTACCTGATCTTTCATCAAAGATTGTAACGGCGAGATAATTACAGTCAATCCATGTGTATTCCGACCTGCCATCAAGGCAGGGAGTTGGAAGGTAAGACTCTTACCGCCACCTGTTGGGAATATCGTAAGCAAAGATTCTCCTCTAATTGCAGATTCAACAGCCTGTTGCTGCATAGGAACACCATCAAAGGTGCGGAAATTGTCATAACCGAAAAAATCTTTTAGACCGCTATGAGCATCTAAACGAGCATGACAATATGCACAATCTCCACAGGAGCTATTGCATAACAAATTCATTACATTAACTACCTGAGGATAATTTCGTATTACCCAAGCTGGTGTGATGGAGAAAATGTCGTCAGCACTAATTACTGCCAAACAATATGCCAACTCTATTGGATATTGCCGAATTAAAGTATCAAAGTCTGCATGACTACAAACCTTGCCTTCAAACTTTTTTTGTATCAAATGAACCCAATCTGGTTGAGTTCCCAAAATTCTACCTAAGAAAGATTGTTTAGTAGATGAGGAATATCCAATATACTTAAAGAATCCTTCAAATAGATACGTATCATGTAGCAGTTGATAATATATGTCCTTAATGTCTGAAGTCAATTGATTCCATGCAGAAATTTCGTCACTCAACAAATCACGAGCTTTCATGGAGTCATTAACAGGATTATTCAGTTCGTCCACTTGCAATTTATCGTCCTTAACCAAATGGTGATAAGGGCGTTTTGGAAACAATAATGGAGATAGGAACAACGTATCAACAATATTAGGATTTCCTTTTAGAACTGTATATTTTAGGTCATGATTGATAATATTATGACCACAAATCGTATCACACTTTGACACAAAAGCATCGAACTCAACTTTGGAATGAGAGTGCAAAACTGCACCATCCTCCCTTATAGCTCCATAATCCGCCACCTTTTTCGTCTGCGGATTAACTTCTGTGTCAATGAATACTATCATATTCTTTATCTATTTTCTTAGGTTAATATCTTTCATTTTTAACTTTTAATGTCCAAAGTTAGTAATTTATTTTCAATTATTTCAAATTTGTCTAGATAATTGTTGAAAGTAGCCTTATTTTTATTATTTTAGCTATAAATATGCACCTCAAATCCTGAAAGTTACCGAACTTTGCGGAAACAACGATTTCAACAAAGGCAGTTTAAAATAACCAAGAACTGTAAACAAAATCAGGGAAAGACAAAGAATTGCATAATAATAAAAAACTCCCTATCATTTTTGTTTACAATTTTACAAAATAAAAACATCTAACCATATTGATTCGGAAAAATTTGTAAGTATCATTTCTTTCACGTAACTTTGCTTTACTCAAGGCATATCTTCAAATAAACACAAATTTTCTGACATAAAGTGAAAAAAATGTATATTTTCTTGGAAAAACGAGAATAAGTTTGTACTTTTGTGATAGTTTTATAAAAGATGTATTCATATTAACAATATGACGAATAAAAACATTTTTTACCAATACAAAAAAATTATGAAGTACAACAAATTATCTATTTTTGCGGTTACCGCTTTATTAGCATCTTCTGTATTTTGCGCTTGTAGCAAGGACGATGACGAATCTGACTCTGAACAAGAGAATATGAAAAGGAATCTAAAATTCGATGGTGCTATCAGCGATGAGTATCAAGGAAAGTACATAGTACAGGTAATGAACAAAGACAGCCTGATTTTAGAAGCTGATACTATCGACCAAGTCTCTGTATTTGTTGAAGGTAATCAGATACAGGAAATGATATTCCGTAATTTTCCTCTCGACAAACTTACTGCTTTAGTCAATAAGTATGAGAAATGGTTGCCTTTTGAGGTTTCATCTATATCAGATCGTGATATCAGTTCACCATATACCAAGGAATATGTGGAAAAAGATGATATGATGGTAATGCGTCATAAGCCATCAACTGTTTCTCTTACTGCAAAGCGTCCATTTTTAGATTTGGATTATCGTGTATATTATAGTTTCTCTGACAATGACACAGCATACAATGTTCCTATAAAGGATATTTACGGTCATCACGCGTTAGGAAATTGTGATATTAAGATACGCCTTGAAAAAATAATCGGTGAAAACGCCATTATCTTGGAAAGAACGAACGATTCAAATTATAATTATATTGTATTGTTTCAATCACGACAGATTATAAAATAAAGAATAAAAAAACTGATTGTTTAAACGATAATCAGTTTTTTATTAGCTCCCATGCACCTCCCTTATAACTCCTATGTAAGTCCCATTTTTCGCCTATTCTCAGGAACGGATTTATAACGGTTTTGAAACGGATTTGGAACGGAGGTAAAGCGAAGGCAGAACGGAGGCATAGCTCTAAGTTTGCATCGTCTAAGAAAAAGATATGATAATCTTT